>NZ_CP162137.1:1057500-1197500 GCF_040833995.1 Leptospira sp. WS58.C1 | reverse complement strand
TACGAGTTCCAAACTTTTGAATCGTTCCGTTACCAAGGGTATGGAAGCGGGACAAAGATTGGTTTCGAATATGATTGCGGAAATTTCCGGACTTAAAAACAAATCGAGACTTTTAAGAAAACTTTTCCTTCCTACGATCCGACCGGAAGAAGGAAAAAGTTAATCACTAAGCGGCTTCTGCGAACCTGATCTTTTTGATCTCCTCCTTTCTTTTTAATTCGGATACCGCGAAGTAATACGATTTTCGGACGGAATGTTCGCTTAACCCCAGATACCAGCCGATCTTTTTAAAACTTTTTTCTCCCGTTACCGCACTGCAGACTTCGACGATTTGTCTTCTGGAAATTTTCCACCTTTCCAAATTTTCAAAATGATGGATTTGCATATTTTGATAAAGCCTGGAAAGTTTTTCGTTTAGTTCCTTTTTCCTGAGCCAGGATCTTCTTTCTTCCTCCATATCCTTGGCGAAATAATCCTTTAATTTTAATTTTTTCTTTTTAAGTTTAGAATAGAATAATCTAAATTCCTTTAGACTCAAAGGAATTCTATGCTTTAGCTTGAGAATGAGAGAGGAGATCGGATCCATTTCGGAAAGAATGTTTCGGACTAAAAGAGAAGTCTCTCTGGTTTGGTTCAATATTTCTTTCGTAAACTCCGACCTTGGATCGTAAAATCTCTCGAAACCATCCGATAAAATTTCATTTTTCTTGAGCCGGAAGTCTTTTCTTCTCTGGTTCCATATTAAATTTTTAGTATATGCGGTGAAAAATGCGGGAAAATTGGAATATCCTCTTTCTTTGAATAGATGTAACACTTCTTCCGCATCCAAAACCAATTTAAGAATGATCTCTGAGCAGGAGTCTTCGTCCAAATGGTATCTTCCTTTTGCAAAAGTCCAGGCCCAGATCCAGGCTTCTTTTAAGAAATTTTCGGTATTCCCTTCCCTAAAATAAAAATCGACGGAAGAGATGAGTCGTCTGTCTTTTTCGGAGTTTTTTTCCATGATCGGATTTCGGAATAGATGACCCGATCTTCCACATATTTTAAAATAGAACCGTTCGCCTTAGATACTATGTTGGCGGCTAAGACGAACTTTTTTGGATTTTTTTATTTCTCGATCCTAGTGCAAGACTTGTGATATATCCTCGGGCGGAAGTATCCAACGGCTCGCTTAATAATCCCAAATCGGAAGAAAAGAATGATGGAGATATTTTTTTGCGTCTAGTTAATCCCGGCCGAAGAAGAAGGTTCCCGAGAAAGGATATAAGAATTTTTTTACAATATTTAAATTCTCTTTATTTGGATATTAATATCACTCAAGGATGAAAAATACAAAATGAAACGAATTCGTAGGAAGATAGGTCGCAATAGAAAACAAATATAAGGGACAAAAATATTTTCCGCAAGAGGACGAACACAATGAAAAAACTAATCCTACATTCCACGTTAGCTCTCGTATTAACCGGAGCGGTATTTTCTCAACCAAACGGCGGTCCAGGAGGACCTCCCGGAGGAGACCCGTGTAAAACGGAAAGACAAACTTATTGTAAAGATTCCAGACCAGGGCCGGAAACGGATCGCTGCCTCAAAGAATATATTTCAAAATTATCCGAAACTTGCAAAAATCACGTAAACGAAATGATCTCTCGTTTCGAAAAATTCAGATCAGCATGCGCTGCGGATGAGGAAAAATATTGTAAAAACGTGGAACGCGGACCAGCTCACATGAAATGTATGAGAGAAAACGAAAGTAAGTTATCCGCTTCGTGTAAGGCGGCACTTCCACCTCCTCCAGGCCATAGGATGTAAAAAGTATAAATCCTTTCGCTTACGCCGGTAAAATTCCCGGATCGTATTCATCCGTCGGTAAAGGTGTACAACCTGGAATTTTACTCCAGTCGGGCTCATCTCCTATATGACGGTATGAATGAGACCAAAGAATTCTGTCTTTCAAAACTAAGAATACGGCAGGCATTCTAAGTAAATGTCTGCCCTGCACTCCGTAGAAATTTCCTTTTGCAAGCGCTCTTACTGCACTCACCCAAACCTCCGGACCTGCCAATTCTATCAAGTTACCCTCTTGTATTTGGATCCGTTCATAAAAAGATGCGCTTGGGTCGGAGATTGCTTTTGCATCCGGCCAGAATCTGGAAAAAAACTCTTCTCCTTCTCTTACTGAGTCTGGATACACGAATAATATCGGTGGGAATGCAGCCATTTCGGAACTGAAAACGCGAAGGTCTTCGACCGTTTCTCTGCAAAATATACAACCAAGATGACGTAAGAATACGACTAAACTAGGTTTTTGCGGAAGATTATCCCCGAAACTTAGGCCGGTTAAATTTCGTCCTTCGACCTGGGATTCCAAAATTTCTTTCGGTAGGAATTTCATCTCTCTTTCAAATCTTCTACGATACCGGAAAGGAAATCGATTGCTTTTCTAGTCCTTAGACGAATTTCTTTCTACAATGGATTTGCATCATGTAGACCTTATCGTGTCTCTTCTGACCCTTACGGCAATGGAAATCGTTCTAGGGATCGATAATATCGTATTTCTTTCCATAGTAGTCGGTAAACTTCCAAAGGAACAACAGCGTAGCGGCCGCACGATCGGTCTTGTCGCAGCCTTAGGTTTTCGGATCGTGTTGTTATTTACGGTAAGTTGGCTTGCGAGCCTAACAAACGGACTTTTTCAAGTGGGAAATTTTACGGTTACGGGAAGGGATCTTATCATGCTCGGTGGTGGACTTTTTTTGATCGCGAAAAGTACCAGTGAGATCCATCACAAAATGGAAGACGGAGGAACGGATCTGGATACAGGGCCATCTCCTTCCTTTTTTAACGTCATTTTGCAAGTTATCATTCTGGATATTATTTTCTCGGTGGACTCTATCATCACGGCTATAGGTCTTTCGGGAAACCTAATGGTAATGGTTCTCGCCGTGGTTATTTCTCTTTTGATCATGCTGGTATTTTCGGGAAAGGTAAGCGATTTTATCAACGAACATCCAACGATGAAAATTTTGGCCCTTTCCTTTTTGATCATGATCGGCGTCATGTTGTTCGCCGACGGTTTACATTTCCATATTCCGAAAGGATATATTTATTTCTCTATGGCATTTTCCCTTCTCGTGGAGTTCATAAATATGCGGATTCGTAAGGCAAATCAATCCCCTTAAGAACTCTGGAATTGATCCTGGCCTTTCGATTCCAGATCGCCCAGCTCAGATTATAAAGTGGAGAAGACCAAAAGTTCGGCAATAAACCGTCGCTTACCGCAAGTTCCAATACTTGGTTTCTCCACTTTCTATAAAGTTTATCCGCTTCCTCCGCAGCTTCTTTAGTGATTGGATCCAGGGAGAGATTCCTGCTTAGGTTCAAAGTATATTCTACTTTTCGAATGTATTTTTCCTGCTTCTCCTTTAATTCCGCATTAAAGACGGAAACAGCCTTATCATAATTTTTTAAACATAATCGATATAAAATTTCATGATTCCACCAAAGAGAAGAATCAGGGTTAGTTCCCGGTTGTATGATATCTCCCTCTAAGAAAGTTTTTCCAGGAATAGAGAACGGAATAAAAATCGATAAAGATGGAATAGAACAACCTGTTGCCCAAAACTGAGAATTAATAGGATTCGTATCCAGTTCGGCGACAAAGGAAGAAGTAGTCTGATTCGGAGAAAAAGGTCCTCCTGCATGAAGACAAACGGAACCCATCCCGGATCGGACCGGAGAGAACCCTATACTTTTGGAAGGAAATCCTCCTTGGCTGATAGTGAGTGGAATACTTCCCTTCTCCTTACCCTCCAATCTTAGGATTTGCATTGCTTCGGAAACACCTAACTTGGATCCGAAAAATTTTCCTCCGCCGGTTACAATTTCCCTTCGTACTTTACATTTACTAAAACTAGTAAAAAGAGAATCCGAGAACGCGTCCTTAAAAGAAAACGTTTGTCCCTTCTTCAACCAACCTTTTGCTCTTGCAAAATCGATCGCATGAGAATGAAGCCCGTCGTAATCCGATCCCAATGTCAGACCGTTCGAGATTGCGTAAAATCCTTTGATCTTCTTCCAAGCCCAATATCTATCTGCAGTTTCCAGAACATACGCTTCTTTAGGATCCGCGATGATAAAACTATTATGATAGAAGAAGTTTCGATTCGAATAACCGCCGCATGCATCTTGTCCGAATCTTTCCAAATATTCTATGATCAAGTCTTTAGCTTCTGCGGCAGTATCGGAACGTTCTAGGCCCAATCTTAAAAGGTCCATCCCGGTCAGACCATCATTCTTCTTTTCGATCCGGATTTTGGTGAAGACCGCTTCGTTCCCGATCACTACATCTTTGGAATTCGCTCCCATCTCCGCTCCCCAAATATGAAGAGGACGAGAGATCAAAATCTCTCTGGATTTTTTAGAACTTGGGACATCGATGAAGGTAAGTCTTTGAATACTTTCCTTATATATTTTTTCAGGAAATCGGACCAAACATTGGGGCTCGTTCGGTTCTCTGTCCGAATTTTTTCCGAAGATCATTTTTCCGGAAGAAGTGGAATCCGGAGTCGCCACAAAAGTATCACACATAGGTAAGGGATACTAACTTTTTCTACGAGAAGAGCAAGACGTTTTTTTATTTAGAGAACTTCCAAAAGTAACATGGTCATATCGTCTTTTAATTCGGAAGAATGTAATCCCAGAACGGCTTCACCTAATGAATCCAAAAATACCCTACCGGAAAGTGATGTATAATCCCGAATGAGATCCAAGAATGCTTCGTATCCGAAAAAATCTTTTTCCCTTTCATAAAATTCGAACATTCCGTCTGAGAACAAAAGCACCCGATCTCCCGACTCTAATAAAATTTCGTAATCCTTATTGAATAGTTTAGGAAGTGCAAGAAGGACGGTTCCTTTCCCTGTCAATTCTTGTACGGAGCCATCGGACTTAATGAGGACCGCGGGATGATGTCCTGCATAAGAATAAGTTAGGCTTTTTTTCTCTCTATCCAATCTCATGTAGACAGCAGTGATAAAAAAACCGCCGATCATGGTCATCAAAGACTCATGGATCAAGGTTAGCCCTTTAGAAGGACTTTCTGCAACCGGTGCAACACTTTTAAATGCCATCACCGCCATCGCGGAAACCATTGCCGCAGAAACTCCATGACCCGCCGCATCCGCGAAAAAAAAGTCAAGCTCACCTTCCTTCCCCAGATTCGTTTTGATCAGATCCCCGCCTACACTTTCCAAAGGTTTAAAATAAGAGTAGATCCTAATATTTCCTGCCTCCGGAAATTCCAGATCCACTAAACTTTTTTGGGTTTTCTGGGCGATGGATAATTCTTCCTCGATATTGATCTGGAATTTTTCCATCTGCACATCCGCTTCCAATAATGTCTCGAATGTTCTCATTCTGAAACCGATCACAAGTACCGACAAAATTCCCGAGGAGATTAGACCGAAATAATACATGCCGACGTCTATCTTAGGATCTTTCACATGAATCCCGACAAAAAATGCGACCGCTATAAATATAAGCAGGACAGGAATGAGCACTCTCCGGTTGTTGATGGAAACTCCCATGCTGAATACGACAAGTATCAATCCGAACAGGTAACCTAGATACAGACCGTTCAGATACAAAAGATAAAAGGAATGGATACTCATTACCGCGAAATGAAAGAGCAAAACGGATTCGGAGTATTTTTTAAAATTTTCGAATTTAAAACTTAAGAATAGCGAAATACAAATTAAAGTAACATGAGTGGCCCGGATCCATTTCGGGTCGGAGATTCCGTTTTTTCCCAGATCGCCTAACAACAAGCCGAATCCCGCAAAAAAAAGGAAAAGGGACATTGCAAACCGAAATCTAGAAAGAGATTCCTCGGAGAGAAATTCCTTTAGGCTTGTGATTGCCGACGACTTATTTATCTTGTTGGAAGAATTGTTCCTTGTAGGCATCTGGGATCGCCGCCGGTTTTCCGGTAGAAAAATTAAACCATAACAGTTCCGCTTTTCCAGTCAACACGCATTCCCCTGCTTGATTCCACATAGAACACACGATAGAAAAAGATCTGTTCTTAACGGATTCCAATTTTACGGAAATATCAATCGTCTCCGGAAAACGTACCTGCTTTCTATAATCCATCTCCAAATGAGTAAGGACCGGTCCGCCTTCCAAAGGTTTCTGAGGAGATTCCCAAAGACGCATATCATTAAAAAAAGAAGCCCTCGCTGTTTCAAAATATCTTGCATAGACGACATTATTTACGTGACCAAAGGCATCCATATCACCCCAAGCCACTTTTTGCTGAACACTGTACGTGTATCTTTCCGGTTTAGACATAAAACTAGAAAAACCTAAGAGATCAATTCTGGAAAGGAAAGAATTTTCAGTAAAAAGAGATTTATGTTGCACTCGGTGAAAATTATGTGCAGTAATTTTAGATCCTATCTTTTACAAAACTTTGTCTTTTGCTTTTGGTGGATTTTTAAAACTTATACAAAAACGCTAAGAACATAATTGTTTTTTTCGTGAATTTTCTACTCTATGTGCTTACTAATATCTGTGCGAAAAAACTCTTCTTAGCTTTGCCTTTTCCATTGAAAGGCAGCTAACCTAATTTTTTTCACAGAATGATTCTAGGGTTTTACTGGAATAAATCCCTCCGATCAACCCGTGAATAATGGAGTCCCAAACCCCGGTGATAATTTTCACTTCAGGAATTTCCTTAGGATTCGGGCAACTGAACTCTATGGGGTCCGAAATGAAATAATATCCGGCCACTAGACTTCCCTGCCTGGCGGATTTCACTTCTTGCGTATTAGGTTTAAATACTAGAGCCTTGGAATCTTTTTGGAACGTAAGAACGGTTTTATGACATCCGAATAAAACCAAAACCAGAATTACAAGAATTTGTTTCACCATGGATAACACTCCACTTCCAGAGTTTGGGGAGAATAAATCCCGAGTGTCGATTGCTCTAATACTACGTCCCAAAATGTCATAAACTGATGCACTGACTTAGGTCCTTGGGGACAAAGAGAAGCGAGATTTACAACCTTTTCATTCGGCAAAAGACCCATTAGATAATAATGGTCCTTCATGCTGAAAGTCTCTCCTACCTTTCCTTTGGTATTTTTTTTCCGTTGGTCCAAAGCCGTTTTACATTCCGAACTTTCCGCATAGGCCAAACATGGCTCGGGCGGAATGGCGGGATACGTTACCCAAGCATGTCTACAATTGAAACCGAATAGGATCATAGTAAGGATATTTAATAAAGTCCGATTGATCATATAATTCATCCTCCCTCGAATTTCAGTTTTCAATTATGCTGCCTATACACTCTGATCGGAACTCCGTCTTTTCCGGTACTGATATAAACGAAATCCGAGCCGAATGTGAAGACCGAAATGGCCGAAAAGATCTGCTGCACGTTACTTGGATCGCCGAGTCCATTGGCTCCGATCTTAGACCAAACGTTCGCGGAATTAGGATTAGTCGAGTTCGTCCTATAAATCCTAATTCCTCCCGGATTATCAAACCCTACATACAAATATGAACCGTTTTTGATCAGCATGGAAATCGTCCGATTCGTAGGATCTCCGAAGTCAACATTCCCGCTTCCGTTATTTGCGATTAAACTCCAATCGCCTGATTCGCAACTGTCTGCCGCTCCGGTAAGGGCCGGACTACATACCCAGATCTGGGCCCTACGATTAGAGTCGTCGGTTCCGCCCGTACAACCGTTTGTTCCCGAGAATGGAGTAGTCCTAAAACCGGTAATTGTTCCGGCATCCGCCAAACATACGTTCCTTGCCACATATAGTTTTCCGTTAAATTCGGCAAAGGCTGGAAATGCCTTATCACCCGGGATCAGATCGAAGAATTTATATAACTCTAAGGAAAACCAGTTATTGCTCGGATTGTCCGTCGGACTCTCCACGTTATGCCAGTATTGATTTGTTCTAGGTCCGACCTCCAACCAATTAGCGCAAGTATCCGGAGCGGAACAAGGGGTAGTAGGATCCGGACTAGTCGAACGTATAATAGATCCGTTATGCCCGATTGCAGGCCCTCCACCATTCGCGGCATAGATCAAATTATTGAAAGTAAATACCGAATCAACATCCAAATAATGTCCCCAATTCGGAGAGGAATTGAGAGCCACTCCATTCGCAGTTCCTCCGAAATACGGAAGATAATTAATATACGTACGTTTTCCCTTGATGGCGACGGTATTTGCGTCGCAGTTATTTCCGGCGATGCAGTATCCGGTATCCGTATCCGCAGAATTAAAACTGATAAAACCGAAATCGGGAGAATCGTTGGCGGTATTTCCATCCCAATTTCGTTTCGCCCAACCTACCAAAAGTCTATTGTTCAACGTCAACATACTGGAAGGTGCAGCAGTAATTCCACCGGTTATATTGGCCCAATCCGTATATTTGAAATTTAAAGTATTATCGGAATCTAATGTATAATATACGTAATCACCGAAATAATATTGTCCTGCGATCAGTTGTGTTTTTGCCCCTGCTGCGAACAGGAAAGAATCCGACCCTAAAGATCCTACCGCAAAAATTCCCCTGCCGCTTTCATTATCGGGACCACATCCCAAAGCCCTGTCTGCGGAATTCGGAGTACATCCGGCATGCCCGAGAGTTTTAATGACCCCGTTTCCGGTATTTGCTGTATTTGTGGAAGTCCAAGAATCGTTTGCTTGGATCCCTACCCCACCCGGAGAAGCAACCGAATCACGGGGAAGACTAAAGCCGATCAGCTCCGGATTAGAACCGTCATAATTGAATCTGAGCGCAGCATTTCCCGCATTATTCGGTCCGCTATAAATTCTTCCTTTATAATCCACTAAATTCCCGAAAGTGGATCCGTAAGGATCAAACAATAGAGGGCCGTCGTCAAAATTTATCGGTGCAGAACCGCATCCTAAAAAGTTTACTCTATCGAAAGGACTAGATTGTATATTTTCCCCGTTTCCTGAATCCCTGATGGATCCCCAGGAAGAATTGTCGAATCCGTCCCCATTCACTCCGTTGGCCGCAATCAAAGAATATTGGCTTCCGGATTGTATATTACTATGGGACAAACAAACCTTGTTAGGATCCGCTGCTGCTCCTCCACAAGAAGTTCCGTCTAACGCAACAGCGCTTTGGATTTCTCCCAACGAAGCGGTATTTAATTTATAACGTTTCGCACATTCAGTCGGACTGGAGCAAAGAGCCGAACCTAAGGCGTCCACTCCACCTAGATACGATTTCGAAAAACCTAATATGACCTGGTTTAAATTTGCACAAGAAGCGGACTTCAATTTGATCTGCTCCGCCGCAACAAAATCGGCTGTGTTCGGGCAAGTTAATGCACCTGAACTGGCGCTAAGGCTGGCTTTATCGGCAATTACAGTATATTCGGTCCCGGCCGTAAGAGCGGTCCCCAGAGTCATAATGAATACCCTGGAATTAGTAGTAGCCGGAGAGAGAGAAGAAATAGCGATCGAATCAGGAGACGGATAAGAAGCCGTGTAATTTGTGTTATCCGAACAGCGGACCTGGTTAGAATCTTCCATTGATGTGATCGCACTGGATTTGACTAACTTATAACGATACGGTGCTCCTGCCTGGGTATTTGCATACATCACTTTAGAATATTCTATTTGTATATGTGTGGAATCGATGTACTGCGCTCTTAAAAGAATCGGTCTCTCCGTATCGCTTATGATAGTAAATGTCGTATTTCCAACGATACCGTCCAGACTAGCTCGAGCAGTTAAAGGGTATCCTTGCGTAGTATTAAATACGGCGGTGACCACCCCCTTTGTCGATGGGTCATTACTAACGGTCGCATTTCCGCTTGTCCCGTTTGCCAGTATGATTTCCCAAAGAACGAGCCCGGTAATTTCCCTAACACCATCCGTATAAGTACCGATCGCTCTATAGGAATATTTTTCTCCGGAAATTAAGATCCATTCTTCCGGGGTAACGGAAATGGAAATCAGTTGGGCCGCATTTACGGTTAAAGTCGCAGTCCCCGTAATGGAACCTAGAACGGACTCGATCGTGGTTTGTCCGACTGCCATACTTGTCACAAGACCTTTTGAACCTGAATTATCGACAAGTGCTACGGATGTGTTTGAAGAGGACCAACTTGCAGAATCTGTAATATTCTGAGTACTTCCATCCGTATAGGTTCCTGTAGCAGTCAATTGAGGATTGATCCCCTTAGGTATCGTTATAGGATTTACCGAATTGTAAGTGATCTGAATTGAGACCAAAGCAGCCGCACTTACGGTCAAAACGGTATTTCCGCTAAAAGATCCGGAAGTAGCGGTAATTGTTGTGGTTCCCAAACTCAGAGCGTTCGCCAGTCCCTTTCCTGAATTCGTATTATTGATCGTAGCAACACTCGTAACGGAAGAAGTCCAAGTAACGGTAGAAGTCAAATCCTGAGTGGTTCCGTCCGAAAAAGAGCCGGTTGCAGTGAATTGACGAGTCAATCCCTTGGCTACATTCGGATTTGTCGGAGTAACCTGGATGGATTCCAGAACTGCAGCGGTAACCGTAAAGGATGCCGTCCCACTTACACCGGAATATTGAGCCGTTATAGTAGTGGAACCTATATCTGCCGCATGTGCAAGACCTATCGTTCCCGCATTATCTACTGTCGCCACGGAAGTAACGCTTGAACTCCAAGTTGCAGAATTTGTTATATTTTGGGTGCTTGTATCGCTATACACGCCGATGGCGGTCAGTTGAGCGGTCCTACCCTTCGCGACCGAAGGCAAAGGATTTTGACCGCTTGCATAAATTTCGATCCGATCCAAAACAGCCGCGGAAATATAAACGATCGCCGATCCGGTAATGACCGTCCCACCTACCAAATTAGGAGGTGCGGAAACTCTAATGGTCGTATTTCCGGAATTGATCGCAGTTAATAATCCTTTGGAACCGCTGGTATCGTTTATTTCCGCAATACTCGTATCATCCGAACTCCACGATACAATCGTTGTAATATCTTGGAAAGATCCGTCGGCAAAAGAACCCGTTGCGATATATTGCATGTTTCTTCCCTTGGGAAGTCCGTTACCGGAAGTTTGTCCGATCGGAGGATCCACGGGAGTGATCTGAATAGAAACTAAACTTGTATCCACTACATTCACTGCAATAGATGCCGAAATTCCCCTATAATTCGCTCTAAGCTGGGTATTTCCTGCCCGGATCCCGGTTATATCTATCGTATCTGGATCATTATTCGGATTATGTAATACTCTTAGAATGGATCCGTTCCCGGAAGTTACGGCAAGTCCGGGATCTCCGGTTAAATCCTGACTCGTACCGTCAGCAAATATTCCTGTGACGGAACATTGACGTACTACACCGATCGCCAAATCGGTATTCTGATTTTGGCAAGTAATCGTGATGGAAGTAACGGGAGCCCTAGTTACTTCTAATTCCATTTCGGAGGTAAAATTCTTAAACCCGATCCTTACTCTTGCTCTACCCATCTCGGCACCGAGCACTTGCCCGGGAACGATTCCGCCGAAACTTAGGATTGAGGGATCAGAAGAAGACCAGTTAGCCTTTTCCGTTATGTCTTCTCGTTCCCCGAAAGTATAGATTGCGGTCGCTTTTAAAGAGAGTGTGGAAGTTTTCGCAAAAGATCCGGAAGGAGAATATATTTCGATCCGTTCTAAACTCCCTTTTCCGAATAGAAGAAAAAGAAAAGGATTCATACCCGAGCCGCCCCCAGCCTGCATCCCCGCCAGAGCGGTCAAACTTGGCCAAATAGTACAGCTTTGAAAAAGAAAAACACCGAACAATACGTATCCGGAAATTCGAGGAAGGATCGATCGAACACGGACAAACATGCCAAATATATTCCTTTTTTATAATTTATTTCCAAATAGAGAGAAAATAAGTATAACGAAAAACAAACGCACTATAACAAGTAGTCGTCCGTTTTTCTACAAATTTTTCGGAACATCGAACAATACACGAAAATATTAATATAACAAATCACGTAAAACTAATCCTAAGTAATTAGAAATAGAATGTTTCAAAACAAAATCCCAAAATTTTTCACACAAAACCGTCGATCGAAATCATAAAATAAGCTTAATAAATTATTTATTTCCATTTTTCTAATGTACATTTACTTAAAATACCAATCCCATAATTACGTCTCCCAAGATCGTTTTATAACAAACGAACACTTTCATCGGACAAAAAACTATTAATAGTTTACTAAAAAATAGAAATTATGCAAATAGGTCGCAAAATGAGGAGGAGAAGAAGGAGATCGTTTAAAAATATGTAAGCGTTTAAAACGCATTCCATTTTTATAAAACGCGTTCAAACTACATATCGCCGAGTAGCCTACGGGAAAATTTAAAAAACCGGTTTCAATGGATCCAAAAAAGAAAGGAGAACTGCTCAATCATGCTTTTACAAAATTTTGTAGTCACCCCGGCAGTGGATGCCAAAAAAACTTCACTTGTTTGGACGATTGGGCTATTCTACTCTTTATTAGCTGCAATAAACATCAGTTTTTTTTCGGTGATGATCTTCGAAAATCAATCCGATCTACTTTTAAGAAACTTTAAATTCCAATCCAAAACGTTAGCGGAAAAACTCCTACAGGAATTAAGTCTGATACAATTGTCCAAAGGGGAAGTTCAGTCTTACGACCTATTCGAAAGAAATCTAAAATTTTTAGGGACCAACTCCTACAAAGTATTCGACGAGAACGGAGAGATCTGGATAGCCCAACCGAAACAACCGTCGGAAGAGAATATTTCTCCGGAGATCATCTCCGAGATAAAACAATTAGCCGATTCCTCCGGAAATTTTGTAGGAACTCCGTATAAGGTGGATCTAGACGAGACGAATTTTTCGATCCGCCTTCTCGTTCCTTTTAAATCCGTTCAAAAAGAACCTTTGTATCTGTTGGGATTCGCCTCCCTTCCTTCGATCCAAGAAAGAGTAACACATATATTCGCGCAGATGGGGATCGCAATTTTTTGGGGAATCGTTTTCCACGGACTGTTCGGATATTATTTGTATAGGAGAATATTCAAAAAGATAGGAATACTAAAAAATACCAGCCATAAGATGTATACGGGAGACTTAAGCTCCAGAGTTGTATGGAATTTCAAGAACCAAGACGAATTGGACGATTTAGGACAAACATTCAACGCGATGGCGTCTCAGATAGATTCGAACATGGAGAGGATCACCAAACTAAATCGAGAAATTTCCAAGGAATTAGCGATCGGCAAAGAAGTTCAACAGATGTTCCTGCCGAACAAGATTACACTTTCCAGAATGGAACGTTACGGCCTATCCATATATTATAAACCCTTGCGAGAGGTTAGCGGAGATTTATACAAATTTTACAGATTAGGCTCCGGCAAGGATTCCTCACAATATTTTTTTCTGGCAGATGCCTCCGGCCACGGGGTTAGCGCCGCGTTGGTCACGGTAGTACTTGGGATTTTTACGGATGCGGTTTCCTTAAAATATGAATCTCCTGAAAAAACATTAAGCAGATTAAGCGATCTGATCGGCACAAAACTACAATCATCATTCTTTGCAACCGCCCTTCTTTTAAGATTATATCCCGACGGGACCTTGGAATTATGTAATGCCGCTCATAATGAACCGTTGATCTTAAGACCCTCTACGGATGAAATACGGACCATACCCACTTCCGGCCCACCTATGGGAACCATCACTGGATATTCATATAAGTTAGAGCGAATAAAACTCGCTCCCGGAGATAAGATACTGATGTATACGGACGGCTTAGTCGAAACGATCGGAGCCGAAGGAACCGAATTCGGGTTACAGAGGGTACAAGAATATTTTTTACTGAACAAGAACAAGTCCTGCAAAGAGATCGTAGACGGACTTTCCTTTGAATTCGAAAAATTCGCCGTCCGATTCAGGGATGATGTGAGCATACTCGCTTTTGAGATCCCGAAATGAAACGTTCCGCATACGTTATCTCCATTCTGATCGTGATCGTTTTCTTTCCGATATCGGCCTATTGGATCGGGAACGCGAAAATTTTAGAGCTTAGGTATCTACTATTAAAAGAAAGGATCATGAATTACGACTTGGCATCGGTCGTTTTAAAATCCAGAGTTCGTCTTACATTTTTGAATTCGGAAAATTTTAAAGAGGAACTCGTCACAGGAATATTAGAAAGTTCCATTCTAAACGAATCCCCTGAAAATCTTAGACTGTCATTGTCACCATGGGAAAGATCCGGAACATGGATCGCCAATGTCGTCAGATTTTTAACCTTAAAACCCCCGATCCATTTGGAGGAAGACCTAGAGCAAATATTCTATCTTCAACTCGCTTTCGAAATGGAAAGAAGCGGGATATACGATAAAGCGGATGAACAATATCGGTCTCTGGAAAAAAAATTAGACGCCCAAACGGACGAGGCGGCATTCGTTTCCCTACATCGGGGTTTTTGTTTAGCGGTAAAAGGAGAATTGGAGAATGCGGTCATAAAACTGAAAGAGACAATAGAAAAATATCCCGGAACACATTATTCGGAAACTGCAGAATTATTACTTTCCTTATTATTACAAAATCTTGATATTCGAACTTCCTTCAAATCCGAGGGAACAAACTCCGAAAAAATCTCCTATTTATTTTCCATTGGAGATTGTTCGGAAACCTTAAAATATCTGGATAATATCCGAAATCCAACCAGAAATGAACAATATATGCGGGCCCGTTGCACCGAACTAAAAGGAGAGATCCCGGAAGCCGTAAAAAAATACACCAACATCATAAAAACAGGCGGTAAAGACAAGGCCTCCGTTCTTTCCAACCGAAGGCTCATGGTTATCGGAAAATTTAAATTTAAGGATAAAGCCGTTACGGAAAATTCCATAAAAACCGCGGAAATACTAAACGATAAAGAAGCGTTGGAAGATTTTCGTACCATAGAATTATCCGGAAAGGACCCATATATCACGTCGGAAAATCCGAAAAAGTTATATAAAACGGGAGCCTTGGCGAATACGATTTCCCAATACGTTGAAAAAGCTTCCGAAGAATTAAAACAAGTCAAAGAGATAATATTAAATTCTTTCCGAAAGCCGGAAGAGAAAAAAACGCAAATAAATAAACTAAGTGCAGCCGAAAATTCCCCCGATCTGTCTCATCTTACTCCCACTTTAAAAATACTCTTAAAGAACGGCAGGACCTTCTTTGTAGACTCCATTCTACTGGAAGAAAAAAAGTTCATTATAAATTCTGAACGTTTCGAAATCAGTATCCCGATTGAAAATATAGATTCCATTTCACTTACAGCGAAAGAAGATCATACAATAGAATTAAAATATGATTGGTTAAGTGTTACCGTGAAATCCCAATCGGAAAAAATTATAGGCTCGAAATTGAATTTCATTTCGGAAAGTTTCCGCGTGGAACACAAAGATCCACTGACCCCAAAGGAGAACTATCCGATCCTAGAGATCCAAGAAGCAAAGGCTTTTAAAATTGTTAAGTAGTTCTATGGAAGGTTGCCTATACTCGCTTCGCTCCTGAAGTTGGATAAATCCTAATAGAAATATTGCCATGGAAGATCCACCTATAAGCCGGATTTTGTACTCTTGCGAGTGATGATCATTTATCTTGGTCTTTCAGTTACCGAAAAGACTCTTTGCTCTCTACCCGCGGCCCTGCAGAACCAACGATGGCCGCCTATTCGAGATTGCACCCGGGAGGGTTTACATTGCCCGCCTTTTTACAAAAGCGGCGGTGGGCTCTTACCCCGCCATTTCACCCTTACTAGAAAACTAGCGGTATATTTTCTGCTGCACTTTCCATATCCGGTTTCTTACGATCCCGAACTCCGGGAATTACCCGGTCCCGCGGTTCTATGGTGTCCGGACTTTCCTCACAAACTCCCCGAATGAGGGAAAAATCCGCTCGATCAGAAAAGAAAGCGCGACCATCCGGCAGACCTTCCAAAACGAGTATAAAAAAAAATCCGCGTAAGGCTATCCGTTTTCATACCATATAACTTGAAAAAAGATCGTTTCGCACAGAGAACACAGAGTGCACGGAGGGACCGAATCATTCCTCTGTGTTCTCCGTGAACTCCGTGTGAAATAAAAATGTAAAGAAAAGACCTTCCCTATTTTGCAACCTTCTCCCCAAAGCTCTCTCATATTTACTAATGTCATCGAAGAAAATACAAAAGCCTCATCCTGGAAGTTCCGAAAAAGCCAGGAAAGCCCTACGCTGGTTCGGAAGACTCTACGGTTCCTTATTTTATAAAACAGAAGTTTATGGATTAGAGAACGTACCTCAAACCGGAAGGGTCCTGGTACTCTCCAAACACCAAAGAAACGACGATATCCCGTTGGGACTCTCCAAAGCATTATATCATAGAAGAATGGATATCTGGGCGATCATGAAAGATTCCCTTGCTTCTCCCATTTATATGGACTATTTTCTAAAATGTGGAGGAATCCCCCTCAATAGAAAAGAACCTAGAAAAAGTAAAAACGACCTACTATTCGCTAAGAAAGTACTAAACGAAGGTAATATGCTCGTGATCTTTCCGGAACAAACCACAATTCCTTATAAAATGGGAAAGGGTCGCCCGGGCGGATTTAGATTCATTGTGGGAAAGCCGGAAGAGCCACTTCCTGTCCTATGCCTGGGATTGGAATATAAGCCAAGAGGATTCTTGCGTAGGACTAGCTTTATCGTCCGTGCTGGAAAACTTAGATACTTAACGGGGGATATGGACCCGGAAGATTTCCTCCATGACTGTATGCACGAGATCGCAAGCCTCACAAATCTCAAATACCCATTCGAACAGGCTAAAAAGACGAACGATTCAAATGGAGATCTAGAACTTCTCGAAACAATCTCCTAGAATCCATGTACTTTGGCTCGCACAGAGAGCACTGAGACCACGGAGGTGGGGTTCACGCCAAGACACTAGGTCGCAAAATTAAATTGTAGGAACTCCTATCGTGGGAATTAGAATCGCATATTGGAGTTCCTAATCACATTCCAACCGTATTTCCTATCTCCGTGTTCTCTGTGAGCTCCGTGTGCCAGCCACTTACCCAGAAAATCCCCACCTAAAATTAAAAAAAATCTAGTTTTTCCCAGAAACTTGGCACGGCGTTTGCACTATATCATACAAAGCCCTGGCTGAGAGATAAAAAGATGAACAGAATAATTAAAATTGCCTTAATTTTAAGCATCTCCACTGCAATTTATGCAGAACCTGAAACCAATGTGTTAGAGAGTTCGCTCAATAATTACACACCGGAGACAGAAGTCCAGCTGGCAAATAAGCTTACTGCCCTGGGAAGCCTAAAACAAAAAACCAGGGATTATGAAGGTGCAATCGCTTTTTATGATCAGTCCTTAGCTGTGAGAACAAAAATCGGTGATAAGGAAAGTTCCGGATACGCTCTAGTCCTGTATCTAAAATCCATCTCCGAATTCCGTCTCGGCAAATCCTGCCAAGCTTTAGAGAACATTAAAGAAGTTATCCATGTATACCAAAAGATTGGTGACCTTGATTCCGCTCTCCACGCAGAGGAAGAAGGTCTTAAAAAATACCAGGAAGCATGCAGCCTGGCTTTTGCGAAATAGCCAAGCCTGACTCTAAACAAGGACTAAGAAGCGCTAGGAAATCATCCCATCTCTAGTTCTAACTTCCCTGGTCCGCCCCTTTCGGGGCGGGCGCTTTTTTTGATTTGACTCCGTTTTTTTCCATCCTAATCTTACAGGAATTCCTGGGTTGGGATGACTCCCTTTCTTTCCCCGTCCAAAATACGTTTCTTTAGTTTTTTCTGAACCGCATCCATGCTATGATAAAACTTTAAGAAGCCATAAATAGAGAACACGGAGGCTTTACATGAAAATCGTTTTTAATTGGAAAAATTTAGATCATTCCGGAACGGCAGAAGATTATGCCGGAAAAAAGTTAGAACGAGTCTCTAAATACATACAAAAATTGGTTTCGATGGAAATTTCATTCGAACAGGTTCATGGACTGATCAGCGCTAATCTGAATTTAGCCGCAGACGGAAGCAAGTTTAACGCACAACATGAAGACAAAGATATTTATTCCTGCATAGACGGTTTAGAAGATAAGATCGTAAAACAAGTAAGTAAACACCACGACAAAAAAGCCGCTCATTGATGGACCAAGACAGGAAGTACGAAGAAGCGATAAAACATTTATCCGAGGGAGAGTTCGAGCTCTCCCGAAACTTATTCGATTCCCTATTGGAAGAAGACCCCGAAAACCCCGAGTTTGCCTCGGGGTTTTATATTTCTTCCTTCTGGGATCATAGAATCGATCGGATCCATCTCACAAAAGAAGGAAGAGAAAGAACGGGACTTTTATTGGAATTCCTGAAAGATTTCGATTCGGTGTATAAAAGTAAATCCTTCCCTCAAGAACTCTCCTATCATTCGGCGATGAGTTCAATTCTACAAGAAACTACGGACCAAGTGCGCATCGCACTTAGAAAAGAAGGCATTCAATCGCTTTCTCCTGGACTCATCGCGGAATTAGCTTACAGACTATTACTTGCTGAAGATACGGAACTTGCTTCCGAAGTATTACGTGATTCTTCCGGACTGGAAAGATTCTCTCCCGAATTATTATTTTTTAGAGCAGAATGTACATACCTAAGTGGGCAACAGGCGCAAGGACTGCTACTCTACAGAGAGGCTTTTTTAAAAGAACCGAGTGCGATCCGACTGGAATCCGTTCGTGCAGAGCCTATCTTCTCCGCGATACGGATCCTAAGAGAGGAATTTAAAGAAGAAGCTGAACTCAAAGAAGCATTACCTGTTCTTCTTCTAGAAAGAGGAGTATTCAAAGAGATCCGTAAAATGAGCGATAAGGAATTGGAAGCGTATCGTTCCGAATTGTTCAGACTTCGCGATTCTTTAGGGCTACGTAAAGGTGGAACGGAATTTAAGGTAAAGTGCAGAATGATCCAACTCTGTTGCGCTTTACTCGACTCCAGAACTTCTATCCTGTATGGAGAAGTAGCCCAGGAGGCTAAACGTATCCTGGATTCTTTAGATCCGAACTTATACCATAAAAGATTGAAAGTGTAAGGTTCGCACGGAGACCACAGGGTTCACAGAGAGACAACTTTCATACGAAAAACCTCTGTGTTCTCAGTGCGCTCTGTGCGAAAAAATTACTTAGAAGTGGATTCCAGAACTTGACGGATCTCTTGAGCAGTTCTATAATCCCCTTTTTCGATAAAGTATTGCTCTAACGCACCTAAGGTTTTAGAAGCTTGGGGATTTCTGGAAATTTCCAGAAGATGACGTGAATTCAGATCCACATCCACTCTTGCAGAAGAAGGAAGATCCACGAATTCGCGGTCTTCACCGACGGTTAGGGTTCCCGATCTTTCTGCCAAACTTGTTTCGTTGGAAGAAGAGAATCGGCCTACTGTTACTGCGAGAACTAAGATTGCAAGAGCTGCACTCAGGGAGTACTGGAAAGAACGGTTCCAGACAAAACTGCGGGAAAACTTGGACCAGGAGGTTTCTTCATCGAATCGGACATCTTTGAGGAGATTCTGCAGTCGAAGATCGAAATCCTTAGAAAGACGGATATCCTTCATCTGTTCCATTCTTAATTCGGAGACTGCTCGAACTAAAGAATTTTCTAATTTAACAAGATCCGGATCTTCTTTCTGAAAAATTGCCGAGAATCCGAATCTCGTGCTCTGCTGTTTACTTGTTTGTTTTTCCATACCTTACTACCTAAAAAAGCCTTCGCCCTTCCCATCTTTCATAATCAGATGTTTCAAAAATTCCTTTGCCTTAAAGAGCCGGCTTTTGACTGTTCCGATATTGGTTCCGAGGATCTCTGCTATTTGTGAATAGGACATTTCCTCGAAATACCGGAGCTCGATGACTTCTTTATATATATCCTCAAGCTCACCTATTTTGTTGATTAGATAGTTACTCTCGTCGGAAAGTTCTACTTTTTTTTCGAAGCTAATACGATCATCGGTGACCTGAAACTCGGAATCATCCATGGAATTCTCCCGGGCTCGTTTCCTTTTGGCCAGAAGGTCCTTGGACTTATTAACTACGATCCGGTACAACCAGGTATAAACCCCGGATTCTGCCCTAAAATTGCGTATTGAACGGTATCCAGAGATCAGGGCGTCTTGGACGATGTCTTCTGCGTCATCCCCGTCTTTTACCATGGAGACAGCTTTTCTATACAATCTCTCCCGATAAGGGCCGGTAAGTTCTATATATGCCTTGTCATCCCCTTCTTTGATCCGTTTTAGAAGCTGGATTTCTTTTTCTCGTACGGTTTGTTTGCGATGAGGATTATCGGTTTCGATCATTAGAAGCCTTTACGACATAGGTAGGCTCTTCCCTGGCCTTTGCAATAAAAATATGACGTAAAGAAGTCTGTGCAACCGTATGCGGTTTTAGGATTTTAACCTTCTAAGGAAAGATTGATGAGTATTAGGGACTCAGTTAATTCCAAAGGATCTCTAAAGCGTATCCCATATAAGAACTTTTGTTTAGAATCTACCTGTTTCGGGATTTTCCAAACTACGTCCCCTAAAAATTCCAAACGTTTACCGGTTCTTCTTTCGATGACAGAACCTTCGATCGGAACGGAGCCCGGCAGATCTTCTCCACTCATTAAAATGCAAATACCTGACTCGGAAATATTGCCTAGTTTTCCTTCCAAGGTAATGAGCCCGGAATCCACCTGCACGATGTACTCATCGAAATCTCTGGGATAAAATCTTGGGCTCCTAGGTTTTTGATCGGGGTCGCTCATCGATAAGGGTTCAAATTAGAAACGAATTCGACAAGTGTCCAGCGTTTTACTTTTTTCAGAAATCGAAGTAAATAAAAGGGATCTCTCCGTCGGGACTTAAGACCGCAAAACAAAATGCGATCAAAGGATAGAGAGAAAATTCCAACCAAGCCGGGATCTTCAACTCCTTTCCTTTTTCGTAAATCAGCCAACCTAGATAATGTCCAATGATCACACAAAGTATCGCAGGGATCCCTTGTTTTAACATATAAGGTCTCAGTTCCCCGCTCTGATATATGTACATTCCATGGATCATTTTCAGAGCGGATTCTATATTTGCGGAACGGAAGATCACCCCGAAGGTGACTGCCACCGAACTTGCGTATAGAACTCTAACGGGGGTTAATAATTTATCCCAAGAATCGGGAACGGTTAGGTTCGGGAATAATTTCGCTTTCCATTCTTTTAATACAGATTCTATTAATAGAAATCCGCCTTGGATAGAACCCCAGATCAAGAAGGTCCAATTGGCTCCGTGCCAAATCCCTCCCACGAACATCGTGAACCAAACGTTAAATCTATGGCGGAAGAGTCCCACACGATTCCCGCCCAGAGAGATATACACATAATCCCTAAGCCAACTAGAAAGAGTGATATGCCACCTTCTCCAGTGTTCCGTAACCGACTGAGAAATATAAGGCATTCTAAAATTCTCTGGTAACTCGTAACCTAAAAGCAGCGCCGCAGAATAGGCCATATCCGTGTAACCGCTAAAATCGCAATAAACCTGGACCCAGAAAAGAAATGCTCCCAACCAAAGAGCCTCCGTAGAATAGGCATCCGGGTTTTTAAAGATCAGATCCGCGATCGGGGAAATATTATCCGACAATACGACCTTCTTAAAATAACCCATTAGAAAATAACGGATCGCTTTTCTGAATGGTATATCTTCTATCTTTTTCTCGGTTTGTAATTGAGGTAAAAAACTTTTGGCAGTAACGATCGGTCCTGCCACCAATTGAGGAAAAAAGGATACGAATAACGCAAATTTTATGAAGTTTTTTTCGGAAGGAATCGCCCCCCTGTATACGTCTATCGTATAACTCAAACTCTGGAAGGTGTAGAAGGAAATCCCAACAGGAAGAACAATTTTAAGAATCGGGAATAAACTCGGGAAACCTAAAGTAACCAAGAACGCATTCAGATTTTCGCTCAAGAAACCGTAATATTTAAAAAAACCTAAAATGAATACAAGGTTCAATACCAGGCTGATTACGATCATCTTCTTGCGGAAACTTTGGTCCTTGGATTCGAAGATCAGGTCCGCTAAAAAGAAATCGATTACCGTGGATAATAAGATCAAACCGCCGAACTTCCAGTTCCAGCTCATATAGAAGATATAACTCATGATGAGTAGGAAGATATGGATAGACGATTTGCGTAACTTTGGCTCCGGGATAAGCGCCGGCAAAATGTACCAATGGGTTACAAATACGAAGGAGAAAAAAAGAAAAAATTCCAGTGTGGGAAAGATCACGTAGGTTCCCTAAATTAGGGGCATCTGCCCCAAAGAACGACTTTATTATTTATAAACCGTCTTTCGGTCCAGAAATACCGAGACAGGAACTAGGTCAAGGGATTCTCTTTCCTTTATCGGGTCGCTCTAGGCCGGAAACCTTTTAGTCAAGATTTTATCTCACAAAACGAAAGGAAGAATGTAAATCTCTTGCAAGATTTTTTCCATACTTTATTCGTAGTTTCGCATTCCATTCATATAAAGGAGTTCCGTTTTCAATGGTGAAAAACGTTTTAAAAAAAATCATCCTGACCTTGGTCCTGGTAGGAGCTAGCTTCGGTTCTTTGGCGAACTGTTTCGGAAAATTCGCACTTGTAAGAGTTTTCTACAATGCCAACGACGGGATCAATGTGGGCGGCGGCCTTCTTGCAAAAATCGTAAAAACGGTTCTGTTCTACATTCCTTTCGGATTTTTAATGGCAATCGGTGGATTTATCGACTTTCTTCTATTCAACCTGATCGAGTTCTGGTCCGGCAGTAACCCGGTAGGATTAAACGAGTACGATAAAGAAGGAAGATTCGCAAAATCTTTCGAACAAGACGGAGAAAAACTGACTTTAGTTTATACCGATTTCGGTTCCAGATTGGATCTGACTGCAGTTTCTAAAGAAGGGAAATCGGAAACCCTGACCGCTTTTCGTTCTCAACCCGGTAAATTTTTCGTAGAGAGAGAAGGAAATCTTTCCGAGATCGAAGTTACATCGCAATCCGTCGGATCCCAAGTGATCTTAAAACTTACCGAGCAAGGTAAATTAAAATCTTCTAAAGTAGTTGAAGCTCAAAGTTTGCAGGATCTGCAATTAAGAGCGGCAGAATCCCTTTAATATAAAGGCCGGGTCTATTCTTCCGACCTGACGTGCAAAAGATCCGCCCCGATTTTAAGGGCGGATCACTTTCCGATAATAACCTTTCAGGCTATTTATTCCCGGATTAAATACGTATCGATACCCTAAGTTTAGGGACGGGCTATAAATCTAGATTCAATCTTTAAAACGGAATTTTTTCCTAGTCCGCGTTTTGCAAACCATCTAGGATTCGCTTCCACCGCATACATTACCTTTTGGGTAGAATGATACAATACTTGCGTTTGGTTCGGGGCCATTTCGTAAACGTCGATGAGCTTTTTATCTTTTGAAAAATAACCGATACTCAATGGAATTAAGGTATTTTTCATCCAAAAAGAAAGGTAGTCCTCATTCGGAAAGATGAAGATCATTCCTTCATTCTCTCCTAACTTTTTGCGGAACATCAATCCTCTTTGTCTGGATTCGTCGGTGTTTGCAACCTCGACAAGCAAAGCATGCTCCCCTATATAGATGGTGGTTTTTTCTAAGTATAAGGGAGAATTATACTCCCCCCAACCCGCCATCGGAAGGCAGAATAGAACAGAAAGTAAGAAAAATCTAAAAATTTTCATGGTCCCTCAAAAATTAGGAGGACGTTTTTCTAAGAATGCTCCCATTCCTTCCTTGGATTCTTTTCCGGAGAATAGATTGGAAAATTCTTTTTTCTCGAATTCTTGTCCTTTAGATAACTGCATGTCTAATCCGTTCAGGATGACGGATTTGGCCGTAGAGACAGCGATTGGTCCTTTTTTGAGAATGGATTCCGCAGTCGCTTTAGCAGTGGAGATCAAATCTTCCCCGTCTTTAACAAGTTTATTTAATATACCGATACGATAAGCTTCTTCCGCACCGATCATATCTCCGGTAAAGATAAGTTCCGCAGCTCTTCCATAACCGATCAATCTCGCAAGTCTTTGGGTCCCGCCGAATCCAGGGATTAGCCCTAAAGAAACTTCGGGAAGTCCTAATTTTGCCTTTTCGGAACCGATACGAATATCGCAAGCAAGCGCAAGTTCCAGTCCTCCGCCCAATGCAAATCCGTTGACTGCCGCGATCGATATAAGTCTACTCTTCTGGATCCTGTCGAATGTGCTTTGTCCCAATGAGGCAAACTTCTCAGCCCCGCTTGTATTTAACTCTTTCATCTTAGCAATATCCGCTCCGGCTACGAAGGCTTTTCCTTGACCGGTTATGATAACAACTCGGATAGCAGGATCTTTTTCTAAGTTGGTTATCTCGCTAGTTAATTCGTTTAATAGTTCTTCGTTTAACGCGTTTAGCGCAGAAGGGCGGTTGATCTCCAGGATTGCCAGTTTGCCTTCTTTTTGCAAATGGATCAGCGATTCGTTCATAAATTTACTCCATCTCGATGATCAGAAAAAGTGTATCGTCTTCGAATTCCGCATCTCTAAAGAATGCGGACAATTCGGTTTGGACGGCTTCTTTAAACTGTTTTAAATCGGTAAAAGACTTATTTCTGTTCAGGATTTCAATAAGGCCTTCGCTTCCAAGCTGTTTTCCTTGCGGATTTCGATTCTCTATCAATCCGTCGGTATATAAAAATAACCTTTCTCCGGACTGGATCGGCAAAGAAACCAGTTCCGCGATAGGCCTTTTAATCCCGAATCCTAATATACTTCCGGTAGTTTCAATTTCCCTAAAGTCATTTCCGTTTCGGGAATGCATCAGATACGGATGTCCTCCATTCGCAAAATGGATCTCTTTAGAAATAAAATCGAAAAAGATATACACAGCGGAGGCATGATGGGATTTAAATTGCCTGAGAAGTGTCTCATCCAGATACTCCAATAATCGGACAGGATGAAGTTTAAGACGATAAGGCATCGTCGCTACCATAATTTTAATAAATGATGCGACTAACGCGGAAGCGATGCCGTGGCCCGCTATATCGGTCAAAAAAACCCCGGTGTTCCCTTCCCTTAACTGTATAAAATCGTAAAAATCTCCGCCGATCTCGTTAGGAGTGGATCTAAATACCTCGTATTTGAATCCTTTAATACTGATATCTTCCGGAAATAAAGTCTCCTGCACTTTTCTCGCAATTTGGAGTTCGTGCTGCAAAAATCTATACTCTGAATCCAGTTCGGAAGAAATACGGACTAATCTTCTGACAATCACTACGATCGTAGTCCCGATCAAACTTAGGATCAGGTAAACCACATCCGGAACGAATAGAACCAACGGGAATCCCGTAAAAGGGCCGTTCTTTAGTTTAAAATATATGAATCCGAGGTGCAATACGATGGAATAAGTCGCCGTTAAGAAACAACCCTTTACCTTAAGGCGGAACATTTGGAATAAGACCAAAAATCCGACTAGCAGGAAATAATTATTATATAGTTGTAAACTATGAAGATCGTCGAAGCTGTAAAACGATTCGTTTAAGATCAGCATCACTAAAAAAGTGATGCTACAATTCGTGCCGTGAATGACAGCAGGAAGATATTTCCTTTGAAAAGAAAGAACCAAGCTAAGTAGGTTTAAACTTAATATAAGGCCGAAATAAATAGTTCCATGAGGAGCATTCCGTATCTCAGGGATCAGGGCTAAAAAATATACTAGGAAATGAAGAAAAAATGCGAGTCGAATGAATGACTGATCGATCCGGACGAAATCTTTCCAAGCGCTTACCTCTCGGTAATTGAATTCGGTTTCCAGGAAAGACCAAGGGTTAAGTATCCCGCTAGCTTTTTTATTGGATAGATTCATCTAATATAAATTCGTAAATTTCAGAACCGTTAAATCTGATCGTCATGTTAAAGCCGGATCTAAGATATCGGTCCAATTTTTCCGCCAATTCCAAACCTTCTTTAGAATCCTTAATATTAGAATAATAGAAAGCAGCTGATTTTGATTTATAGTTATACGGAAATCTTTCGTTGATCAGTAAAGTAACACGAAATCCGCCTGGTCTTGTCTCTAAAACGATATGACTCACATCCTTGCGATTCAAGATCCTCTCATCCTTAGGTAGTTCCCAAGGATTGGTTACATCCGAAAAGATCGATACTCCGTAAAAAAACAGAGCGACCATACATAACAAGAAAGACGTCCGAGCATAATCGCGGGGAAATCCAGAAGTGTTATAATTAGGGACGCCGGTCTTCATGAGAGACAGGCACAAATCTTACAAAGGGCCTATGAAATGCAAATCAATAACCCAATCTTTCTCTTTCCGATTTTTTGCGATGCAAAGAAAAATACTTTTCCTTCTAGCTCAAGTTTCGCATATTCAAAGCCGCATGTTTTCCGAAAATAAATCCAAGCTAAAGACGGAAATGTGTCGATTGTTTGTCGTATTCATTCTTGTTTTTGAAACCTTCTACTCCTGCAAAGAAGAAGCGGGAGATCCGAATCCTTATGCTGATATTCTATCGTCGACTCCTCTTTCAAAGATAGAAAACTATGTCGGTTTGGAGTCCCAGGATTGGGACTCTAGGATTTTCAATTTGGACAAAGTAGCTTTGGAGTATGTAAAAGAACTAAATCGAGTGGATGGATTTACTGAATCACCTTCTCCATTAAAGGATCTTCAACCGTTCAAAACAACTCTATTAAATGCTTTGAATTCTCAATCTGGTCCGGTTGTTTCTCTTTTAAAAAAGAAACTTTTCCGTATTTACTTCTGTGAGGACTTAGGCGGCTCCGCAGTCACAGGGATCGTTCGAAAGGATGGGGATCCGATCGGAGGTTTTGTGATCTTAGATGCGAATACTCTCAACAGGAACGCAAACGATTGGATCAGTTATAAGGAAAATTCCTCCTTTCAAAAAGGAAATGTTAAGATACGAATCCGGATAGAAGAGGAAAAACAAAACTCCAAGTCGAATGCTCTTCGTTATATCCTATTACACGAATTTGGTCATATTCTTTCCGAAACGGAAAAGATAGGTCCAAGCTTTTTCTCCCATAAACGATCCTTTGCAAACTTTGAGTTCTATAAAGGTATTTGGAGATCGGAGAAGGTCAGTTATTTGGATGATTCCGTTTTTACATTCCGACCTCAAATCCGTTTTTATTCCGAATCTCTTTCTTTGGAAGAAAACTGGGAAAAAATTTATCCGGTCCTTTCCAAAACTCCTTTTCCTACACTATACTCTGCCACAAATGCGGACGATTTTTTTGCGGATTCTTTTGTTTCCTATGTGCATGTGATTTTGGAAAAGAAACCCTGGGCATTGGAAATATTAAAAAATAATAAAACGATTTTCAAAATGGGAAACGGTATAGAGAAAGATTCCTTGAGCACACAGAGGAAGATTATAGAAAAGATAATCTTTCCTTAGGTGATTTAAGGAGACACTGAGATGAGAGAGTCTCAAAGTTTAAACTTATCGACGGATTTCAAAAGTCCTTCGGATTGCCCATGCATCTCACTGGAATAAGAAGTCAGATCATCCGCTCCGGAAGCCACTTCCTGGGTTCCTTCCGAGATACTGACGATCGTTTTAGTGATCTCATCTGTAGCTCGTTTCTGTTCCTGGACCGCTTCCTCTATCTGTAAACTGAAACTCATCAGGAAATTCGCGGATTGATGGATGTCTTGTGTGTTCTTCTCTTGGGTCCGGACAGACTCCAATACTTTCTTCGCCGATAATCCGAAGGAATCAACGGAAGTTCTTAGCTTACGAAGGATATCGCTCGCCTCTTTCACCTTAGTGTTTCCGTTATGGACCGCGTTATTCGTCGAATCCACAAGTTCCCCGATCTCTTGCACCGAAGAAGAGGTCTGGGAGGCAAGTTTTCCGATCTCCTCCGCTACCACCGCAAATCCTTTGCCCGCTTCACCTGCACGTGCCGCTTCTATCGCCGCATTCAATGCAAGAAGATTCGTCTTTTCCGAAATCTCGGTTATGATCGATAAGATCTCGTTGATACGACTGGCACTTTCTCCGATCTCATCCATTGCCTGGTTTGTCGCTCCCATCGCGTTCTCACCCGTCAACGCTCTCTCTTGAGACTCGGAAGCCACTTGGGATAATGTCTGCATCTCATTATTGATCGTGCCGATCTGTTCGCGAAGAAGTACAACATTCGTATCGATCTCTTTCATGTTCTCGATCGCTTTCTCCATGGACCTGCGGACATTCTCCGCCGATGCAGCCAGTTCCTCCACCGCTGCGGACGATTCTTCCGCTGCGGAAGCCTGAGCCTGCGCAACATCCGAGAAGTTACGACTCGACTCCGCCATTTGGTCCGAGGTGTTATTCAATTTTGTGGAAGATGTTTTGATATCAAGAATGATCTTGGAAAGATTCACCTTCATTAGATCCATCGACTTGAGAAGCTTACCTATCTCATCCTCTCTCGATATATCCATATGCGATGTCAGATCTCCTTCCGCTATTTTCTCCGAAAAACCGATCGCTTCTAATAAGCCGGAGGTTATCAGTCGGTTAAAGATCAAGTTCAGAATGATCAGGATCACCACCATGATCACCAAAGACGACAAGATCGTCTGTAAGATCACTCCTCTCATATCCGACCAAAAGATCGAATCCGGGATCGACACTTCCACTGCCCAAGGTTTATCATAATTTCCTAATAAAAACGGGAAAAAATGATGGCCTTCTCCTCCTCCATGTAGAGAGAAAGGTTTTCCTGTTGCGATCCCTTCCGTAATCTGCTTCAGCCATTCTTGGTCCGGGTTCATTTTACCGACCAATGAAGGATCCTTTCCATTTGCGGCATAGGTCCCATTGGGAGAAATGAGAGTCAGATAACCTTCTCCCCTAAATGGTCGGATCGGGCCGAGTAGTTCCTGCAAGTTTTCCATGGCAAGGTCAATACCTACCACCCCGGAAAAACTTCCTCCTCGAAACACAGGTTTCACCAAGGAAACCATAAGTACATCTTTTCCACCTACAGGATAAGAAAAAGGGTCCGCAATATAATCATGCAGGGTCTTTTTCGGAATAGTATAGAACGCTCCGGACTCATCCAAATTTTCGTAATATATTACCGGCTCTATTGTGACGGCACCTTTCGATTTGTTGATATACGGTACAAATCTTCCTGTGCCGTCATGGTACGGCGGTTTATTCTTAAATCTTGCATCTTGTCCGTCAAAACCGTTAGGTTCGAATACCACCCAGGTTCCGAAATAATATTCGTTGGCCTCGACTAATTTCCATAACGCGGCGACAACTTCTTCCCGAGCGGGTTTAGAAGATTCTAATAGATACTGGGTCCCTCTGAGAGAACCCAACGCCAAATCCAAAAAATCCTTCACCTCATAAGTGAATCTTTCTCCGGCCATTCTGGAACCGTCTTCCACTTGATACTTCAGACTGAAATAAGATCCGATCGAGTTGATCGCAGTCAAAATGATCGAACCGGAGAGTAAAACCACCGACAGATAAAGTGAAATCCTGAACCGAATACTCATTTTATATATCCCTTATATACCTAGAAGTTTTGGCTGAACCCTATACTGAACCAAACCAAGTGAGAAGGAATTTTCTGAAGAAGATAAGACTCTCTCACGGATTGCCTCAATTGGTCCGGGATGGAAGTAGAGGAATTGATAAAATCCAATACTAACTGATTAGCGGGACCGTTCACCTTTCCCGGGTCCACGATCTTACCGTCCTTACTACTGGTATTTACATAACCTCCCGTCGCCCCGTAGTAATTATCCGTATCATAAATATATAAATTAGGTCTGTAAACGTCCGCAGCTTTTACGAAAAACTTTCCAAAAAAGAAAGTGATCGTGGAGGTGATATCCTGGATCCCGTATCTGTTATCCACGATATTATTGCTCATCGCATAGCCGATATTTACCTGTGGAAGTATCCGGAAAAAATTTCCTTCAAAAAACTCGTGGCCAACTGTCAACGAGAGATAATTCTTACCTGCCATCAAACCTGCGTTCTCTTGCGAAAATTGAGTAAAAAAGGAAACGGTAGGATTCGCCCATTGCAAGAAAGGTAATTTCCAAAAGAAAAAATATTCCTGCCAAGCCAAACGAGTGATCTGAGTGGAAGGGTTATTTGCTCCGGCAACACCTTGCGCGGCAGAAGAGTTGTATGCACCTAACGGAGGGGAAAGATACGCGGGGCTTTTTTGAAAAGTGTTATAAAACCAGATCCCTGCGGTAAATGTTCCCCAACTGGTCTTTTCAAAATTATAATAGAATGCATAGAACAATCCGTCCGAACGTTTCATACCGTTCTGTTCCTTTTTAAAAGCGGGAACGTCCCCACCGCAAGTAGAACCTGTGGTCGGATTTCCCGCTAAAAAGTTACTTTGAGTATCGTAAGGACAAGCAGAGTTTAACGCGTCCGGAGAAGGAGCGGAAAATGGACTCAAAGAACCCGCTGCCCCTTGTCCAGGATAAGCAGGTCCGGCCCCTCCTGGATACATTTGTAATCTTCCATCGCTGTCCCTATCGTTACGTTCCGTTAATTGGAAATTTCCCCAAAACTGGACCTGGAAACCTTTTAAAGGAGTATTAAAGGTGAGCGTAGGTTGATAAGAAGGAACGAAAGTCATAGCTCTATAACTTTCGTTATTTCTGCGGTTCGCGATCTCGCCGGAGAAACTAAGTCCCCGCCAAATAAAGTCCGTAACCACCTCATGAATCACTTCTATCGAAGTATCTCCCCCGTTACCGTTGCTGGATCCCGCACTCGGACCGTACATATTAGGAGGACCGGTCTCCACATGTCCTTGCGGAATATCGGAACCTTTTTGAGGAGGCCCTTTTTTGTCCAAGGTAGATGCCCCAGTATTCTGCCTTCCTTTTTCATAACTTACCTGAGCAACATTTTCCTTGCCTACGAAACGGACGTAGTCGTCATTCTCGGCTACTAATACCTTTTCTTCGTCTTCTAAAATGATCTTACCTCGGACTACTTGTCCGTTCTTCAAACGAACAAAATCAGCCGAGAATAATTCTCCAAAACCAAAAAGAATGAACAATCCTACCGTGAAGGCGAGCAGACGCTTCGGCCAAACTTCAAGGAACATAATTTTGTCTCCAATATAAACTAGGGCGGGCACCCTACTATCTCTAGATATTTCCCAAGTACATAGAGCGATTTCTGCGGGACGAGAATCCTAAAGAAGACGAAAAGAAATGTATATTTATCCGAACTCGTCACTCAAAAAATTTTCTTATAAAAAATATTGATAATTTATTTCTGAACGATTGAAATATTTCGGATAATTTACAAGGATCCAATCTTAGAAATCGGGAAATTTTTGCCTCATTCTTTCCACAAAATCACAACAAACGACAAATGAAAACCCGTGATCTCCAGTATTTTTGTTTTCAAACGAAGGTTTCCGCTTTCTATTCAATAGTAAGTGGATCCCAAAATTAACAAACGATTAAGCAAGGATCTCCTGGCGGAGTTAGAAGCAGCTAAACAAAAGATCTCCGAATTAGAGAAAAAAATAGAATTACTCTCCCGTTCGGAATCCGACAATCGTCTTTTACGGACGTTACTCGATTATTCCCCTTCAGCAATCACTATCGTTAACTACGAGACGGGGATCTTCGAAGAAGTCAACTCGACGGCCGAAATTCTTTTTGGACACACTAGAGAAGAATTCCTACGTTTAGGTCCTGCCGATATCTCTCCGGAATTTCAACCGGATGGAAAAAGTTCCAAAGTCTCCGCTTTCGAAAAAATGTCACTTGCAGTCCGAGGAGAAATTCCCGTATTCAGATGGGATCATTGTGACAAGCAAAACCAACTCATTCCTTGTGAAGTTCATCTGGTAAAGATCCCAGGTTCTAAAAATCTGATTCGCGGAAATATAATCGATCTTCGAAAAGAACTCGCTTCGGAAGCATTGTTAAAAAGTAGAGAGGAACAATTAGACTTAGTCATCAAAAGTGCAGACCTGGGTTTTTGGGATTGGAATATACCGAACGGTATCGTTATACCGAATGAAAAATGTGTGGAGATCCTTGGATTCACCATGGAGGAATTCCAAACTACAAACGAATTTTGGAGATCCAGGATTCATCCGGATGATCGTCCACTTATCGTAGAAGGACTAAAAGAACATATGGAAGGTCATTCGGAATTATTCGAAACCGACTTTCGAATGTTATGTAAGGACGGAAGTTGGAAATGGATCCGGTCCAGAGGAAAAGTTTGGGAGAGGGATAAGGACGGAACCCCTATACGAGCTCTCGGTATCCATATAGATATCACCGAGAAAAAGGAAACGGAAAAGATCCTTGAAGAAAAGGAAAGGACATTGGATTTAGCGGTCCAAGGCGCTAACCTTGGTATATGGGATTATAATATTATAACTAACGAACATCACGTGGATGAGAACTGGCTGAAAATGTTGGGGTATCGTCCTGGAGAAGTGAAACCTACATACGAATTTTGGAATGAAAGTCTTCACCCGGACGATAGAGACAAAACCAATTCCGCTTGGAAAAGTTACGTAACGGGAGAAACAACTTTCTATTCAACAGCGTTTCGTTTAAAGTGTAAGGACGGTTCTTATAAATGGATCTTAACAAGGGGAAAAATAGCCGAGAATGCTCCGGAAGGAAACCCGATCCGAATGATCGGAATCCATATAGATATTTCGGAACAGAAACACATAGAAGATGAATTAAGAGAAACAAAATTGTTCTTAGACAGAGCCCAAAAAACCGCAAAAATAGGGAGTTGGGAATACGATATACCATCGGGAAAAATGACCGCTTCCGAGGGGCTTTACCAAATATTAGAAACGAATGATAGAATGCTTGTACCTGCGTTCGATTACATTCACCCCGACGATCGGGAGAAAGTAGAAAAATATTTTAAACGATCGATAATCGAAGGAGTCTCCGCTGAAATAGAATATAGATCCATCACACCTTCCGGACAAGAGAAGTTCCTTTTAAACAAGACCGATTTTATCAAAGACTCGGAAGGAAAAGTTCTCAAACTTTTAGGAACAATCCAAGACATCAGCAACGAGATTAAAAGAAAAAAGAAAGAAGAATTCAAAAGAAATATAGAAAGACTTACCTCTTCCATCTCCACGGAACTTATCAACAGACCTATATTGGAAATCGAGGAAGCAATCTTCAATGCCATTCAAAAGATCACCCAAGCGTTCAAAATGTCTAGGGGCAATTTAGTATTATATGATACGAAAAAAATGATCAGGACTTTAGTATGCGAATTTATTGTCCCGGAATCGGAAAACAAGGAAGCAAGCTGGCCTCCGGAAAGTCCAGTGGATCCGAATAATTTTCTCACAAAAAAGATATTAAACGGGGAAATAGTAACACTTCAATTAGAGGATTTTCCCGAGTCGGATGCGCGAACCAAAATGCTTTCATTGCAAATCCAATTTTTGATCGCGGTTCCTCTAACCTTAGAAGGAAAAGTAGTCGGAGGTTTAGGAATGACCTCCGAGATACCTTTAAGCCGACTCGAAATGAAGTTTGGAGAGTTCGAACTCGCTAATTTAAAAGCGATCGGTGAAATACTTACAAACGCGATAGAAAGAAAAAGAAAACATAGCGAACTCATCGAGGAAAGGGATCTTCTTGCCGAGATCATGAAAACTTCCGTAGCAGCTATCACCGTTTTAAATCCGGAAGGAGAAATTTTATACGCGAATCCTTCGGCTGAAAAAGTGCTCGGATTGAACTTGGAACAGATCCAAAAAAGAAAATACAATGCACCTGAATGGAAGGCCACCTCGATAGACGGCGGAGAATGGACCGTAAACGACCAACCGTTCGTCAGAGTCCTTACCTCGGGACAACCCGTTTATGATATCAGGCACGCGATAGAGGATCAATCCGGAAATAAAAAATTCCTGTCCATTAACGGCGCACCCATCAAGGACAGGTCCGGTAAGATCAAAAATTTAGTATTTCTAATATTAGATATTACTGAAGCACTTCTGGCCGAAAAAGCCTTAAAACTGAGCGAAGAAAGACTAAGACTCGCGCTGAACGCTTCCAAAATGGGAACTTGGAGCTGGAATTTAAAAGATAGAACGGCCCATTGGTCCACCGACACTGCTTCCATTTTCGGGATAGATACTCATGATTTCGAAAAAGATAGCTCCGTATTCATGAGTCTAGTACATCCGGACGACAAAACCCTGATTCGAAAATCGATACGAAATAGTTTTTCAGGAAAAGAGAATGTAATCAATTTAGAATATAGATTTTTCCATCCGGATGGGACCATCCATTGGCTGGAAGTCAAAGGGCAAGTCTATCGGAACTCCAAAAAAGTCCCGGGACGAATGGCAGGGATCATTGCGGATATCACGGACAGGAAAAAGTCGGAGGAAAAATTAAAAGCTAGCGAAGCAAGATTTCAAACATTCTATAGATTTGCAAATGAAGCGATCATTTTCATTGACCCGAGAACGGAAGGAATTTTAGACACAAACCCGGCCTTCTTAAGAATATTCGGTTTTAAACAGAACGATCTGCACTCGATCTCTCCCGTATCATTATTCACTCCGGATTCATGGGCAACACTACATGCAAGGATACGCTCTTTTGAAAGCTCCGAAAACTTGGAATTGAGAGCGATACGCTGGAATGGTCGGATTTTTTCCGCGATAGGAAGCGTTCATTTTTATACAGAAAGAGAATCCTATGTAGCTGCAATCAGTCTTTTGGATACCTCCGCAATCCAAGAAGTGGAAGAATTAAAAGTGATTAACGACGAGATCTCTGTCAGGAATAGGCTGATCGAGATGCAAAAAAACGAACTACAGGAAACATTAGAAAACCTTAAAAAAGCTCAGGCTCAGCTTATACAATCCGAAAAAATGGCGGCACTCGGACAGTTGATCGCGGGTGTGGCCCACGAGATCAATAATCCGATCGGTGCAGTCCAAGCTTCCAACCAAAACCTTCAGGAATGTCTAATCCGTTTTCAGTCGATTTTACCGGATGTTCAGAACGTATTAACGGGAATGACTACCGAACAGGTTGAATCCTTTCGCCAATTCTTAAGTCTGGTCAGACAACCGAAAGACCAATTGGCAGGGATGGAAGAAAGAACGGCCAAGAAGAATATAGTATCTCAATTACAAGAACTGAATATTCCCAATCCTTATGCGATCGCAGATGCTCTGACTGATATGGGTTTCAGGGAATTACCCAAGACCGCTCTTCCATTCCTGGTCCGTGAAAGAGCGAACGTACTTTTGGAATACTCCACATTAGAAGCGTTCTTTTTCTCGAATACGAATACGATACAAATGGCCGTAGACAGAGTCTCCAAGATCCTTTACGCTTTAAAAAATTTCTCACATTTTGACACCATATCGGAAAAGATCCCGGCCTCCATCACGGAAAATATTGAGACAGTTCTCACAATATACCAGAACCAACTCAAAAAAGGCATCCAAGTCTCCAAGGAATACGAAAATATTCCGAAAATCTTATGTTATCCGGACGATTTGATCCATGTTTGGACAAATCTCATCTACAATTCTCTCCAAGCAATGGAGTTTAGGGGAGAAATCAGGATAAAAGTCTATCGTAAAGCGGACTTTATCAACGTAGAGATCACGGACAACGGTCCCGGAATCCCTGAGAATATTTTAGATAAAATTTTCCAACCGTTCTTTACAACCAAACTTCCCGGAGAAGGAAGCGGCCTGGGTTTGGACATCGTAAAGAAGATCGTGGAAAAACACAAAGGGAAAATCGAAGTAGAAACAAGACCCGGATTTACGATGTTCCGGATCCTGCTTCCTTTTGTAGAAGTTAAAGTTTAAACTTATCGACGGATTTCAAAAGCCCTTCGGATTGCCCATGCATCTCACTGGAATAAGAAGTCAAATCATCCGCTCCGGAAGCTACTTCCTGGGTTCCTTCCGAGATACTTACGATCGTTTTAGTGATCTCATCTGTGGCTCGTTTCTGTTCCTGGACCGCTTCCTCTATCTGTAAACTGAAACTCATCAGGAAATTCGCGGATTGATGGATGTCTTGTGTGTTCTTTTCTTGGGTCCGGACAGACTCCAATACCTTCTTCGCCGATAATCCGAAGGAATCAACGGAAGTCCGTAGCTTACGAAGGATATCGCTCGCCTCTTTCACCTTAGTGTTTCCGTTATGGACCGCGTTATTCGTCGAATCCACAAGTTCCCCGATCTCTTGCACCGAAGAAGAGGTCTGGGAGGCAAGTTTTCCGATCTCCTCCGCTACCACCGCAAATCCTTTACCCGCTTCACCTGCACGTGCCGCTTCTATCGCCGCATTCAATGCAAGAAGATTCGTCTTTTCCGAAATCTCGGTTATGATCGATAAGATCTCGTTGATACGACTGGCACTTTCTCCGATCTCATCCATTGCCTGGTTTGTCGCTCCCATCGCGTTCTCACCCGTCAACGCTCTCTCTTGAGACTCGGAAGCCACTTGGGATAATGTCTGCATCTCATTATTGATCGTGCCGATCTGTTCGCGAAGAAGTACAACATTCGTATCGATCTCTTTCATGTTCTCGATCGCTTTTTCCATGGACCTACGAACATTTTCAGCCGATGCAGCCAGTTCCTCCACCGCTGCGGACGATTCTTCCGCTGCGGAAGCCTGAGCCTGCGCAACATCCGAGAAGTTACGACTCGACTCCGCCATTTGGTCCGAGGTGTTATTCAATTTTGTGGAAGATGTTTTGATATCAAGAATGATCCTGGAAAGATTCACCTTCATTAGATCCATGGACTTGAGAAGCTTACCTATCTCATCCTCTCTCGATATATCCATATGCGACGTCAGATCTCCTTCCGCTATTTTCTCCGAAAAACCGATCGCTTCTAATAAGCCGGAGGTAATCAGTCGGTTAAAGATCAAGTTCAGAATGATCAGGATCACCACCATGATCACCAAAGACGACAAGATCGTCTGTAAGATCACTCCTCTCATATCCGACCAGAAGATCGAATCCGGGATCGACACTTCCACTGCCCAAGGTTTATCATAATTTCCTAATAAAAACGGGAAAAAATATCTAGTATGCCCCGCACCCTTGATCTGAAAATCCTCACCTTTCAAACTTAGTTCTTTTACTTGCGCAAGGATATTTTCTTCCGGGATCACCTTTCCCACTAAGGAAGGATCTCCTCCATTTGCGGCATAAAATCCTTCAGGCGAAACCAATGCCAGGTAACCTTCTCCCCTAAACGGCCGGATCGGTCCCAAAAGTTCCTGTAAATTCTCCATAGCGATGTCCGTTCCGACAGTCCCTACAAATTTTCCGTTCCGTAGGATCGGCTTCACCATCGAAACCATCAGTACATCTTTTCCGCTTACGGAATACACATAAGGATCGGAAATAAAATCTTTTTGGGTCTTCTTCGGAATTCGATAATAAAAGCTGATCGTATCATCCACATCGTACGATTCTGCGAATGTGATCTTTAAATCTCCGGTTGCTCGATTCCAATACGGAATAAATCTACCGGTCGCATCGTGGTAAGGAGTATTTTTATATCGGGCGTCCTGTCCATCGAAGCCGTTAGGTTCGTATAAAACCCAAGTTCCAAAAAAATGAGTATCGGTTTCGGCTAACTTTTTGAGAGAAGCGACCATTTCCTCACGAGAGGGATGAGTAGTTTCCAGCATGAATTGAAAACCTCTCAAAGAACCCAAAACGGAATTCAAAAAGTTCGAAATTTCATATTCATAACGTTTGCCGGCCATGGTAGATCCTGAATCCACCTGTGACTTTAAACTAAAATAAGAGGAAAACGAATTGATACCTGCCAGAACGAAAGAACCGGTCAAAAGTACAATCGATAAGTAAAGTGAAATTCTGTATCTAATACTCATAGTTAAAGCCCAAAAGACTATATTTTATTCCGATTTGGGAAAGGAAAAGCGAAAGATAGTGCATCCGGGTTTACTTTCCCAATCCCAGCTTCCCCCGTATTTTTTAGAAATGGATGCGGCAACGGCAAGTCCGATCCCTGCACCTTCACCTTCCGATTTTCCGGAAGATAGGACTTCCCCCACTTTTTCTCTGATATTTTTTGGAATACCTGAGCCGCTATCTTCCACCTCGCAGATTACCTTGGATTCCGCATCATAGATACTTACCTTAAGTTTTCCTTCCCCCGACATAGCCTGGTAAGCGTTATCCACGACTTGGGTCCAAAGCCTAACTAAATCTTCGGGAACACATCTCAAAGTAGCTTCCGAGACGTAATTTCTTTCTACGGTGACTCGGTTTCCACCCGCTCCTTCGTATACTCCAAGCACAACTTCCATCGTATCGGAAACCTTGACCCATCTTTCCTTATCTTCTTTTGCGATCCCGGAATACGTCTCCAATGCGGACACAATTTTATACATTCTATCAGTGGATCGATGGATTACCTCTTCCGAGATCTCTAACCCCCGAACAGCCATTAGAAATTCGGATATACGATCCCATTCGGAACATCTGCATAATTGAAGAATGAATTCCGGACAATCAACGAATCCAAGCTCAGCAACAACGGCCGCCTTATCACCCGCATTATCTATATCTTCCTGCTTTAAGAAAGCCTCGATAGAATGTCTAGTCTCTCTGAACTTTTTACCGATCTGTTCTTTATGATTTTCTAATGTTTTCTTCAAGGCGATGTTAAAAAATTCCCTTTCAGGATCGCTCGCCCGGCTCAAATATTCGAAAAGAAAAGGAAGAAGAACGGTTATCCTTTTCACATAAAAGGAAATATTCTCTCGAGAAGCTCCAATAGCACCTAATGGATTATTGATCTGATGACTGACCGCACCGGAAATCCTACCTATCGCCGTTAGCCTTTCGTTCCTAAGTAAGGTTTCCTGAGCGGTCTTTAATTCTCCTAATGCAACTTCCAATTCTTCTTTTTGAAGCCGGATAATCTCGTTACGTGAATAAATCTCTGCGGATTCTCTTAATATTTTTTCGGATCGGATCTGTTGGTCGATCGCGGCCAGTAACTTCTCCTTCATATTCTCCAATGTTACGAAAAGATGATGAATCTCGTCTTGGAAGTTCCTTATCGGGATTTGAGCGGAATAATTTCCGGCTCCCAGGGAATCCGCGAAAGTAGTAGCGGCGGATAATCCATCGACTACGTATTTGCAGAAGAACCTATCCAGAAAATACAAACATATCGGCAATAGTGCGAATGTGATGAATAAACATCTTAGAATGATAGGTCCAAGATCGTTCCATAAATAGGAATCCGGAACATAGACCTCGATGGCCCAATTCTTTCCGTATGTTCCCATACCGAAAGGGAATATGTAGGAGTTCCCACCTTCTACTAAATAGGCAAAAGGTTGACCTGAAGATAATGATCTTTGGATGGAATCCTTTAATTCAGGAGTTCCTGCGTCCTTCCCTTGCCGCAACGTATCCGCTCCATGAACCGCATATTTTCCGCCAGGAGAGATCAATGCCAAATGGCCGCCTCCGAACGGTCTTTTCGAAAATAATTCTTCTTCCAGGTCGGAAAGTTTCAGATCCAAACCGACTATTCCTATAAATCTTCCTTGGCGGATGATTGGCCGGATCAAGGAGATCATAAAAACATTCACTCCTTCCAGCGGATAAAAATACGGTTCTCCTACGTAATCTCTTAAGGTAGCTTTCGGGATCTGGTAATAGTTCCCGCTTTCGTCCGTATTATCATAATATACACTTTCTTCTAAGCTGATCTCATCCGGATTTTTGATACTTCTGTGAAAGTACGGGACAAATCTTCCCTTGGAGTTGGAACCCTTACGGCCGATAAAGGATGAATCCTTTCCGTCAAAAAGATTTGTTTCGAAGACCGCGCCTGCTCCTAAAAACCTTTTATCGTTCTGAAAAAGATTCAATAGATCTTTTTCGACGGAATCGCGGGAAGGACGGGAATGCTCCCAACGACTTTTTGCGTCTCCAACTTTAGAAATTGCTTCGGAAAAAATTTTACGTACTTCGAAGGAAGCCCCTTCCGCTTTTGCGAATGCTGCTTCCTGAGAGGAGACTTTGGAATCATAATATGCGGCTGCAGCCACCAACAAAGTTAGTAGGACCGAAAACGCAAATAGAACAATAGCGCAATAAAGAGAAAAGCGCGTTCGAAGGCTCATTATGCCCCCCTGTTTATTTAAGGGCTGAGGTGATAGTGGTTACTAGTTCTTTTTCGTCCCAAGGCTTTTTTAAGTAACTGTATAAATTGATCTCTTTCTTTAAAGCTTCAACGGAAGCGATATCGGCATGACCAGTAATGATGATCTTTTGGATTTCGGGATATCTCTGGTGAACGATCCGTAAAAATTCGTCCCCCTTGATATTTGGCATCAACCAGTCGGAAATTACGATCAGGATCTTGACTCCTTCTGTTACCAATTCTTCAATGATCTGCATCGCTTCGGACGCATCTAGAGCCGTCTCATAACGATAAGTATCTCCCAAATGTCTTTTGACTTGGGATTTCATACTCATCAAAATGAGCGCTTCATCATCAACAAAAAGAATCGCTTTCTCCACCGCTCCCCCGGTACCAACGTATAAATTAGACGAACAAAAACAGTAAAACCCCGGTTCAAAATCCGGAGCAAAACAAGGATACTTACTCTATAAATTATGATTGCAACTAATTTTCGACTTTATCCTCGAAAGAATGAGTTACAAGATCGCTTGGAAATAAATAGACCGAAGTACCTATTCAATAATTTTTATCGAAACCGGGGTTATGTCGGGAGAAGGCTGCATAATTAAGTAACCTTGCGAATATTCTATGCCCAGGGAACGTACAACTTTCAATTCCTCCGGTGTAGATACGAATTCAGCGACTACTTTCGCTCCGATCCGGTGAGCAAGTTCTGTGATGGCAGAAGTTAAAATGAATGCGGTCCGATTTCGCTCCAGGGATTGGATAAATTTTCCGTCGATCTTGATAAAGTCCGGCTGGATCTCCAATAATCTGGAAAAATTGGAATGTTCTACTCCGAAATCGTCGATTGCAATTTTTGCACCTAGCTCCTTCAATTCTGCGATCACTTTCAGACGTTCCGGATTTCCATGAAAACTTGCCGTCTCTAAAATTTCAAAAGTCACTCTAGAAGGATTGATCCCATAATGTTCCATTCTGGACAAAGCCCATTTCGGAAAACTTGGACTTTCCAATTCTGTCTCGGAAAGATTGATGGAAAATGAGTAAGTAGAATCAGAAAATTTTTTAAGCGCTTTTTCAAAAAGGATAGGACTGATCCTTCTCAAGAGCCCGGTGGATTTTGCCAGATACAAAAAACTTGCGGGAGCATAAACTTTTCCGTCTTCAACGATCCGAGCCAGGCACTCGAATTTTTCGACCTTACCGGTTTGGTTGTCCATAATCCCTTGGAAATATGGCACTATGTTGCCGGAATGGATTGCCTGATTCAGTCTTTTACCCAGATCCATATTGATCTTGTACAGATCCTGATCGTCCATCTTCTCTGAATACGAATAGATCCCCGCTTCGGAATCGAACTCGGGCTCTTGGCTTGCTTTAACAAGCGCTAGTCTCGCCTTATAGTACAGATCTTTTTTTCCACCTGCAGTGGCTATGGTTGCATTGATCCGGAAAGAAATCCCGGAAGCGGTAAAATAATCGGAACGGAGAAGGATCCTAAATGCGATCAGATGCGGTAGGAACTCCTCTTCCTGCACCTTGGACAGTATCGCGACCTCGTCCTCGTATACGTGGAAAATTTCTCCGTAGTTCCCTAAGATGGATTTCATGGAGTCCAGAAACTTCTTCATTAAATCCTTATAGAGAGAAACTCCAAAATCTCTTGTGGTCAAGGAAGTGGACTCTATACGTATCAACGCTAGAAGAGAATCTTCCCTTTCTTCCGTGGCAAGATCCAATCTTCTCCTTAAGGATTCCAAATTAGGAAGACCTGAGTCTCGATTATAGAGAAGGGCCTCTTCCAATTTTTTATTCAGTTCAAAAAGAGAAATATCCGACTCGTAAGAACGAACCGCTTCCTTTACCGTCATGAGTAGATCGTTCGAGTCCCAAGGTTTGGAAAGATATCGATATAAGTTCGCCTTGTTCAGTGCATTTCCCACGGACTCCGCACTTGCCTGTCCAGTGAGCATGATCTTTTTGGTGTTCGGATTTGTTTCTTGGATCCGGATCAGGAACTCGTCTCCCCTGATGCCCGGCATTACTTGGTCGCTCAATATCGCCGGGATATGGATCCCTGCCTGGTTACATTCCTCCACAATTTGGAGGGCGAGTTCCGCGCTATCTGCGGCTTCTATTTGATAACTTTTTCCGAAGGCGGATTTGAGCTGTTCCTTTAATCCTCGCAGAATGATCAATTCGTCATCCACGCATAAAATCACCGATCTTTTGGGCGATTCTTCTGATGATCCATTTTCTTGGGTTTTCACGATCGGATACTCGGAGAACTTGGGATTAGACGTGGAAAAAAAGAATTTCCGGCTCGGAGCAAAGAATATTTTTATTCTTATCTTGCGTGTATTTAAGTCTTAGTAATGGTCTTTTAATTGTTTTCATCTGAAATTAAAATGAACAAGGACTAAGGTCCAATATTGATCGCCGGATTCGATCTCCTTTATGATAAAAATAATTTTCGAAAACGATAAGGAAGTTTTCCTCGAACCTTCCGAATTAAACAAGTCATTATTAGAAATTTCCTTGGATGCGGGTATCCCTCATATACACGCTTGTGGAGGTAATGCACGTTGTTCCACCTGTAGGATACTTATCCAAGATGGGGACGAACATCTTCTTCCCCGTAACGAAATGGAAACGACACTTGCTTTGAAGAAGGGTTTTCCGGAGAACGTGAGACTCGCCTGCCAAACAAAGACCTCCGGCGATGTTGTTCTTCGTAGATTGGTCATTGATGAAGCTGACAAGGCCCTTGCATCCACATTCTCGGATCTGATATCAGGCATAGAAAAACCGGTTGCTATCTTATTCAGCGATATCCGAGGTTTCACCGGTTTTTCAGAAAGTCATTTGCCTTACGACGTCATCCACATTCTCAACCGTTACTTTTATAGAATGGGAGATAAGGTCCTAAAATACGGCGGGATCATCGATAAGTACATAGGAGACGGGCTAATGGCGATCTTCGGGTTGGAAGATCCGGACCCTCTTCGTGCCAATCTGAATGCGATCCGTTCCGCATTAGAGATGAGAGCCGAATTAGAAAGTTTGAATACTTATTTGCAAAACCATTTAGGCTCGGAATTCGAAATTGGGATCGGGATCAATTACGGAACGGCGATTTTAGGAAAGTTAGGACATCCTTTGAACATGTCATTCACTGCGATAGGTGACACAGTGAACTCCGCAAGTAGGATCGAAACAACCACAAAAAAAGCCGACGCAAAGATCTTAATTTCCCAAAAAGTTTATGAATCCGTAAAGGATAGGATCCAAAAGGGAAGAAGTTTCGAAACGAAACTGAAAGGTAAAACAGGAAATTATAGGGTCCACGAGGTGTTAGGGACCAAGAATAATTGTGAGGGAAGTGTTTGGCAAGAAACCGGGTACAGGATCTGGGATAAGATTGATCCGACTGAAGTGGGAGCTTGGCTCCGTATGGTGTTTCATGCCGCTTCTATCTTCTCTGCGGATGGAGAATGGTTAGGCTTGGAAGGCTCCATACGTTTTCCAACCATTATGAACGATGAGAACAATCGTGGCGTGGCAAAACAAATAGAAGAGATTATCCATTTAAAAGAAGAAATGGAAGAGGAAGGGAGAAAGAATGTTCCTTCTTTTGCGGACATGGTTGCTCTTTCAGGTGCCCTTGCTCTTCAAAAAGCGGGGGGACCGCAAGTCCATATTCTTCCCGGAAGACAGGACTCCAATTATCCGGCGGGAAGAATGCTTATGCCTGTAGATAGTCCTGACGTAAAAGATTCCTTGAATTATTTTTCCATGATGGGATTTTCCGCGAGAGATACGGTTCTACTGTTGGGAGTACATACATTGGGTTGGCATTCCAAAGGATCTTTTACGGAGACTCCGAATATATTCAATAATCATTATTTTAGGGACCTACTATTGGATGGCGGGGCGAGAATGCTTGCTTCCGACCGAGCCCTACTCGGTTCGGAAGAGACTAAAAGAATGGTGATGGAGTACGCGCTGAACGAGTCTCTATTTTTTAAAGACTTCCAAGGACTTTACCAGAGGTTAGTAGAACAAAAACGATTGGAAGAATCCTGACTCCGTTTTTTTCTGGAATTAGATGCGATTCCTGCCCGCTTTAGACAAGATCCCGGCTTACGAGGCCGGCAAACCGATTGAATTAGTCGTACGTGAATACGGAATTTCGCCTGACAAGGTTCTCAAACTCGCTTCGAACGAGAATCCGTACGGCGTATCTCCCAAGGTTTCCGAGACGATAAAAGAAGCGGTTTATAAGATGCCCTTGTATCCGGACGATTCCTATAAGGCGCTCAAGGATGCTCTTGCCAAAGTACACGGAGTAGATGCAAAAAACGTAATACAAGGGAACGGCAGCGATCAAATTTTCGATTTTGCGACCAGATCGGTCCTGAGTCCCGGGGACAAGATCCTACAGAACGGCAAAACATTCTCTATGTATTCTATATATGCAGGACAATGTGGAGCCGAAACAATCCAAACCGATTCCGAACTGCATGATCTGGACCAGTTTTTGGATCTGTATAAAAAACATTCTCCTAAGATCATATTCATCTGCTCTCCCTGCAACCCGATCGGGGACGCTTTAGACAAGGCAGATATATATACTTTTCTCCAAAATATTTCATCCGAAACCATGGTGGTTTTGGATGCGGCTTATATGGAATTCGGAAAAACCAGAGATCCTAAAAAAGAGATCCAAGCTGCGGATGTAATTTCAAAATTCCCTAATGTATTATATACCAATACGTTTTCTAAAATTTACGGATTAGGCGGGATGAGAATTGGATATGGTATCGCTTCCGAAGAAATGATCCGAGCATTCTATAAGTTACGACCGCCCTTCAATGTTTCTCAACTTTCTCAGTTAGCGGCTGCAACCGCGTTGAGCGACAGGGAATTCGTGGAAAATTATTTGAAGGCAAACCTAAAGGAAATGATCCGTTACGAAAAATTTGCAGAGAAGAAAGGGCTCTTTTACTTCGAATCTTATGCGAATTTTATCACGATCAAATTGGACAAAGCAAAATTGGATTCCACCCAAACCTTCGAGACATTGCTGAAGGAAGGGATCATATTACGAAATCTGAAAAGTTACGGATTGAATGCCTTGAGAATTACGATTGGAAGGCCGGAACAGAACGACCGGGTTTTAGAAAGGTTGTCGGAACTTCTTTAGTCGCTTCGCTTCTGAAGCCTGGGGATTTATTTATCGTATAGGTCTGGCCTCAGTCGGACAACTTTTTCTTCTCTACTTTCTGCCTTTTTAGTGCCGAAGTTCGCTGTTTCCGAGCGAGCAAACTCCTTTCTGACTTGGATCGGCCCTTTGGCTTGGAATTGGCTTTTTTCGTTTTTTTCTCTTTCGGATTGAAACATTCGAAACCTCCTTTTTTCGTCTTGGTGGTAAGACCTGCGATTCCCTTAATTAGTTTCGTCCCGAAACAGCGAATCCCTTACCGTATTATGTCAAAAATTTCCAGTTCTTGGCTAGCTTACTCCTTTTCTAGAACAAGTGAATGACTAAAATATTACAGAAAGATATTTCTTTTAAAGCGAATGAATGGACCTTTGCCCAATTGCTTGCCTATAATTTTTCGCCGGGTAGTTCGCTGGCTTGTTTGATCCAAGAAGAAAGTTGGGCCTCGTCGATTCCGTCTTCTTCTCGAATATCCAAATAACGCGTTCCCGGAACCTTGGAGGAACCCGGAGGCATCGGTTTTAATGAAGCTCCTTTGAAGAATGCTATCTTAACGTATTTGGCAAATACATGCACTCCGAGAAACCATCCGTGGCCTTCGATCCCGTAAAGTGGAGAGTTCCATTTTACCGCTTTACTAACATGAGGGACTGTTCTGACTATCAGTTCGTCGAGTTTACGCCCAATCTCTTTTTTCCAACCGGGCATAGCCGCGATATACTCTTGGACCGGGCCGTCTCCATAACCTTTTGCGATCTGAGGATTTCCTCCGGAAAGTAAGATAGGCTCCTTCTTTCCTGAATTCCGCATCCCAGTGGATTTCTTTGCGCCTGCCTTTTTAAACTTAGGTGATTTATTCATCGAAGTTTTAGTTGGCGCCTTCTTCTTTGCTGAAACCTTCTTTTTAATCATCTAATCCCTTACCTTTTAAAATATGAGGTATATACTTTTCAATCCTCGCCTCTCTAGTTTTAGATTGTTTGGCAGAAGAAAAATAAAGAAGGTATCCTCTTTGCCTACCTGGCGTCAACGACTCAAAAGCCGATCTTAAGTCGGGAGATTCTTCCAATTTACTTAAAAATTCTTCCGGCATATCGAACTCTTTTGTTTTTTTGAAATTCACTTTTTGGCCGGATTTTTCCACTTCGATCGCATTTTTGATATAAGCCTTTAAAGCGGTCTTAAGTTTGTCGATTTCCTTAACGTTAGTGAATCGGATCTGGCGAGCGGACTGCACATTTTTAGTTTGTTGTACTAAAATTCCATTTGGATCCTTTAATAACGCGCCTTTGAAAAACAAAAACGCACAATATTCTTTGAATCCATGTATCAAAACTATATTATTGTTTTGATATGTATAACAAGGTTGACCCCACTTTAATTCTTCGGTGAGTCCTAGGGCAAGAGCGATCTTGCGCAGGGCCTCATATTCTTCCTTCCATTGTTTGGCTTTATTAAAAAAGAAATCAACCTTTGGATTCATATTAGTCTCACTCACACTGAAGGGATCTTCCTATCTGTCGGCCGGAAATACCAGGAAACGATCGTAAGCACAAGTAATAATACGGGTCCGAAATATTCTTTTGCCCCGTCCCCGGCTGCAAAATGAGAGAAAACTGCTCCGGACATCGTAAAGAAAAATCCCGCATAGGCCCATTCCTTGACTAAAGGATATTTCGGGACAATTACAGCGATTACACCTAACAATTTCCAAACACCCAAAATGATCATCAGATAGGCCGGATATCCTAAATGTGCAAACATATCTGCTTCTTCTTTCATTTGGATGATCTGCACGATCCCGGTAGACACCATTCCTAAGGAAAGCCATGCAGTAGCGATCCAATATATAACCTTGTTTCTCATGTCCAATATCCTATTTTAATTTATTTACTACTTCTTGTAATCTATTATGGGCCATATTAATGCCCTGAGCAAACGGTAGCTTAAGCAGCTGGTCTCTAAGTGCAACGGACTTGAAGACAATGTGCATTGTAAGTTTGCTTTTTTCCTCACCGAGTTTTTCGAATTCTAAGAACTCCAGTTGAGGCGGAAAAGGAGAATTTTCCATTTCAAAAGTGCGGGTGATCTTTTGGTTAGGGACAAATTCATGAATAACACCGTTAAATCCGTGTTTGTTGCCATAAGGATCCGTAGTTTCATATTGCCAGCTTCCATGCTTTTTTCCTTCCAGTTTGATCACTTTGGTCCCCATCCATTCCTCTACGATCTCCGGCTCTATATGCGCCTTAAAAAGTAGATCCAAGGGAAGGTCGAATTCCCTGGTGATCAGCAATTCTTGTTTGCCGTCCTCTGCGTCAATTTTGGTTTTTTTTTCCATATCCTATTTTCTTGATCTGTATTTTTTCATTACGGATTCCAGTTTATCGAACCGGTCGTCCCACATTTTACGGAACGGTTCTATAAAGTCGGCAATTTCTTTCATCTTATTCAGATTCAATTGATAATAAATTTCCCTACCGTTCTGTTCTTGATTTAACAATTCACACTCTGTGAGAATTTGTAAATGTTTAGAAACAGTGGGCCTGGCAGTATCGAAATTGGATGCGATCGCCCCTGCAGTCATCGCCTGAGAGGCCACCATCAGGAGTATTGCACGCCTAGTGGGGTCTGCGATTGCTTGGAATACGTCCCTTCTTAAATTCATTATGTAGCCACTTAACTACAAATATAAATGTAGCTATTTAACTACGCAACATTTTTATTAAGTTATTTTACGAAAATCCAGAGACACGGAGGGGCCGCGATGTTGGAACTCCTACACGGATTGTAAGAGAAGGATTTGGTTGACGGAGCTAGGATTTTGTGATATGCGAGAATGCGCGCTCCCACGGGCCACTCCCCCCAATCCCAATGCAGGGTGGGGGCGGTTTTAAAAAAATGCTTTCGATTCTACTGTGCGAGTACCCGAAGTGGCCCACTCGTTTGATCTATCGATCACCGACTCGCATACGCGGTCGGCTTCTCGCTCCTATGGTCGCTGCGAAGGGGTGGGGGCGATCTTCATTTCCTGTCGGAACTCCTACAAGCTATTTCTTCTCCACTTTGCGGCTTTGCGAGACAAACCGCGGCAGTGATGCGCAGGGCTTTAGTCCGGGCTTGTCCGGATGAGCGCTTATGCGCGAACCCGTAGCAGCACGGCCTGAGCGGAGCGAAGGAGCCGCCCAAATTTTTCTTCGTAGAAATTATAAGAGTGGCTTACTCGTACTTTTTGCTAGAAATTTGTTTCCAGATAGAGGCAAGATGTTCCCTGATCTTTCCTTCCATTCCGTTTTTAGTCGGTTTATAGAATTGAGGAGGATTGTCAGAGAGATCGTCGGGAAAATAGGAGAATGGCACAAATCCGCCGAAATCATGAGGATATTTATACCCTTGTCCTGCTCCTTCTTTTTTATGAGTGGCAGTGGGAGCATTTCTAAGTCGATTCGGGATCTTTAAACTTGGCCCTCGTTCTTTCACAAAGGAAAGTGCGGAACCAATTCCTAAATAAGAGGCGTTGGACTTTGGACAAGAGGCTAAGAATGTAGTGACCTGCCCTAATACAATCCTTCCTTCCGGCATTCCGATCGTCTCTATTGCATGAAGTCCTGCAACAGCTAAAGGTAAACCATGAACGGAAGCATTTCCGATATCTTCGGATGCAAGGATAATGAGCCGTCTGGCGATAAAGAGCGGATCTTCTCCGCCTTCTAACATCATTGCTAGATAGAATAAAGCAGCATCAGGGTCGCTTCCTCTCACCGACTTGATGAACGCGGAGATCACATCATAATGACTCTCTCCACTTTGGTCGTATTCGATTACCCGACTTTCCAAAAATGTTTCTATATCGGAGGCTTCTATTTGGGTTCCGGCATCTTTCGAAAGAACAATTCCTTCCAAATTGGAGAGAAGTTTTCTAGCGTCTCCCCCGGAATAACGGACGAGTAGAGAACTTGCCTCTTTTGTAATATTCGGCTTCGGGTCTAAGGATTCTATACCTCTGGAAAGTATCTCTAATAGATCGTTCTCTCCTAAAGGTTCCAGTTTAAGGACCTGGCATCTGGACAATAATGGTCTTGTGATCCGAAAGGAGGGATTCTCCGTGGTGGCTCCGATAAGAACAATCGCTCCGGTCTCCACTCCTTTTAATAAACTATCTTGTTGGGAAGAACTGAATCTGTGGATCTCATCTAGAAAAAGTAAGATACTTCCTTCTTTTTCGGATCTTTCCAACAGCTTTTTGATGTCTGCTACACCGGTGGTGACTGCATTGTATTCCACAAAAGGTAGTTTCCACGTATTACCTAAAATCCTGGCGATCGTCGATTTTCCCGTGCCCGGAGGTCCGTATAGTAGAATACTTATCGGTTCTTTATATTTTTGTAATTGAAGTTTTGCCTTTTCCTGTCCAATGACCTGAGCAAAGGAACTAGGCCTGATCTTATGAGGAAGTGGCGCTCTTTCAAATAGACTGCCCAAGTTCTTCTTCCAATTCTCTTTGGACCTTTCGTATGCAGGAACGGATGGTGGAATTGCATACATCACATGCGCTATGGCAGCATACTAAGGATTGTTCCCTAATCTTCCCGTCCAATACATTCTCCACCAATTCGGAAATACGAACCGGTAAACCGAACCAATCCAAATTTTCTAAGATTAATTCTTTTCTGGTCTTAGGAATGAGTCTGGGAGAATCGTCCATCATCTAAACTTTTGTACCTTTGCTTCTAATATGCGTCAATCCGAATGTTTAGACCCCGATCCATCCGCCCTTTATTAGGTAATAATAAAGAATAAAACGGGGGATCCGAAAAAGTGCAGCAGCGAAAAAAAGATGGATCCTCATTTTCATCGCTCCTGCAGCCACGGAAGTCCAGGAATAAGGTAACGGCGTAAGCGCTGCAAGAACCACCGCCCAGAATCCGAATCGTTTTACATATACTTCCAACTTCTCTTCGTGATTTCGAATGAACTTGGTAAATATGTGCAATTTAGGAAGTAGGAATCTTCCTTGGGAATAAGAACATCCTCCCGCAAGTAAAGACCCAAAAGATGCGAAGAAGATTACCCAAAAATCGGGCATGTTTGCAGCCACTGCCAAGATCAAGAACGTATCAGGGGGAAAGAACACATGCACTGAATCCGCGACAAAGATGGAAAGGCCCACTCCCCATACACCTGTGTAATCCAAAAAGAGTCCGGCGACCTGAGTGACCCTTTCATTAAAAAATCTGGCGAGTATTAAAACGATCAATAATAAGATCACACTTGCGACCAATGTCTGTCGGACCAAGGAAGTGATTACGTTCTCCGTGGAGTTTCTAAGTTCTTGGGATTCGGTTTTCAAATTTTACCTGCGATGAAACATTCTTTCCAGATCTTCTCTGGTTAATTTGACCAAGGTGGGCCTTCCATGAGGACACCGGGACGGGTTCTCACAATAACTCAGACGATTGAGCATTTCCGCGATCAGATGATCCGAAAGTTGGTCCCCTTTTTTTACTGCGGATCTACAGGCCACACATTTTGCCATAAGATCGTATAACTCAGGTTCCGGAACTTCCTTACCTCCGGTGCGATTGAGAAAATCCAGAACGATCTCTTTTTCATGTCCCGGTAGAAAATAACCGGGAACTTCCCGAAGGACCATTGTGTCTTCACCGAGTGAGTCTAGTTTTAAGCCCACTTCTTGGTATTCTCCGAGTCTGTCTTTGATCTCTTCCGCTTCTTGTTTGGAAACAGGAATACGGATCGGAGTAAGAAGAGGTTGTATCCCGTAATTTTTTTTCTTAAGTTTTCTTAATACTTCTTCGTAGCGGATCCTTTCGTGGGCGGTATGTTGGTCTATGATATAAAAACCGTCTTCTCCTTCCGCCAATATGAAAGTCTCGAATAATAAACCGAAATGTTTTTTAGGAATAAATTCAGAATGTTTGATCGGAATATCGGTTAAGTCTTCTAACCTGGAACCGGGACCGACTGCTTCTACGGGAAAGGAAGGAGAATGTTTTACTTCTTCATAAAGCGCCCCTCCTAAAAGTTGTTGTTCCGTTCCGGCAGATGAGGAAGAAGAAAAGGAATACAATGTGGATTCCATCTTTTTTGGCTCGGCCCTTAAAAGCCTGTTTTTCAATTCTAAAAAGCTGACCGGAGTGCTGGACCTAAGTTCTTTTTGGATCAATTGCAGAAAGAACGTATTAAATCCTTCCTCATCCAGAAATCGGATCTCTTTTTTTGCGGGATGAACGTTTACATCTATGGATTCGGGATCCACTTCGAAAAATAAAAAACAGTATGGATGCGCGTTCGGAGGAAGAAGTTCATCATAACATTTTTTTAATAAATGAGAGGAATATTTGATCTCCACCGGTCTTCCGTTCACGAATATGAACTGTCCCGTGCGGTTGGATTTATAAAAATCGGGATCGCTGATATAACCTTTTGCCTTCCAACCTTTTCTTTCCAGTTGGACCTCCAACAAATGATCCCTGAAATTTTCTCCGAATAGGTCTATGATCCTTTCTTTTTTATCTTTGGGAGAAAGTCTATAGATCTCCTTATGATCCTGTACGAATCTAAATCGGATGTCTTCTCGAGCGAGCGCCTGGACAGTTACTTTATCACGGATCTTCTTATCTTCGGAGCGGACCGATTTTAAAAATTTCCTTCTGACTGGAGTATTATAGAATAGATCCTCGACTAGGATCTTTGTACCGTGAAAACCTGGGATGGATTCTTTGGAAATGATCTGTCCTTTTTCCGCTCTAACCTTCCAGGCGGTCGATTGTCCGGTTCCGGTCTCTATCGTAAGTTTGGAAACGGAAGCGATGGACGCCAACGCTTCTCCCCTAAATCCATAAGAAGAAACTAATTCAAGATCTTTTAATGTACGGATCTTGCTTGTGGCATGTCTTTGGATTGCAAGAGGGATATCCTCTTCTTCTATCCCCGAGCCGTTATCCGAAAGAAGTAAGGAGGTCAGGCCCCCGTCTCTGGATTCCACTTCGATCGAGTCCGCTCCCGCGTCCACGGAGTTCTCCATCATTTCTTTCAGGACGGAATGAGCGGATTCAATCACTTCCCCGGCAGCGATTTGATTGATTAATTCCGGACTAAGTTCTTGGATCCTTCCCATATAGTTTGGACCCAGCTTGGAAGGTGGAAATCTTATGTCAAGATTGGATTTCCGGTTTAGAGAGGGCGATTTCTAGGATAAACTCGGAACCTTTGCCAGGCACACTTTGGACCGAGATATCACCGTCCATTTTCTGGGCAAGGGCTTTACAAAGAGCAAGGCCAAGACCTGCTCCCTGGAAAGGTTTAGTCACACCGGAATCCACCTGTTGGAACGGATTAAAAATAGAACTGAGTTTATCTTCCGGAATTCCTATACCTGAGTCTTGGACCTTAAACCGAAGCCTGTATTCTAGATTGGTTTCTTGGACTTTTTCTCCGGAAAGTTTGACGAACCCTTTTACGGTGAACTTTTCCGCGTTCTCGAGAAGGACCAAAAGCATTGTTTTGAATCTTTCTTCGTCTCCATCGACGGTTTCAGGAAGGTTGTCGGAAAGAGTTACGCTGAAATCCAGATTTTTTCTGCGGATCTTATCCTCAACCCTCATTGCGGCTTCATAAATAGAGGCTTTTAGACTGAAACGTTTATTCAAAAGATATAATGTACCTTTTTCTAAACTGGATGCGTCCAACATAGAACCGAGAATTACCATCATTGCGTCCCCGCTTCTTTTAAGTAGTTCCAACATTTCCTTATGTTCCGGTTTGAGATCGGAATCCAATAACATCTGAGTAATCCCGACGATCCCGTTCATAGGAGTGCGAACCTCGTGGTCTACGTTGATCAAAAATTCGCTCTTTGCTTTATTAGCGGCTTCCGCTTCGTCTCTAGCAAATTCCAATTCTCTGGTCCTTTTTCGGACGAGTTCCTCTAAGTTCGTGTTCAGTATCTCTTGGACCTTCTCCCTTTCCCTGAATCCGCTCAACATCTTGTTGGATAAAGAAAGTGAATTTGCAAGCACGAATATTCCTACTCCAATCCCGCTTAATTCCCAGGAATCCAAAAGTTCCGCATGGAATAATATCTCGCTTGTCATAAAGAAGAGAAGGAAGATAAAACCTGCGAGATAAATATAAGCCCCCACCATTTTTTGGGAAACCGCTTTCGCTAAAACGACTAAAGAGCAGGCTCCGTTAAACACAAAAAGTAAGTAGGAAGGGTTGATAAGATAAGAATAGATAGCAGGTCCCGTAAACAAAGTGATAAGCGTAAATATACCTGCAAAAATATAACTGAGTTTCAGAAAATTTTTGCCGAAGTCAGTAGGAAACACAGCTAATAAAAAATGGAAGGCCAAAGGCATCCCCAAAAACCAAGTGATAAATTCAGTCCTTAGATAGATTTCCGGTCTCACTAAAAAATGTTCGGGAAATAATCTCACTCCTGTGGAATATAATCTAAGTCCTACCGTGGTGGAAAGAAGTCCTAAAATGAATGCGGAAGGATCTTTTTTATAAAAAGCGGATACGAAGATATGAAATAAGCCTAAAAAGAAAAGGCCTCCGCAGAGTATTCCTTCCAAGTCCCTTCTATCCAAATAATAACGACCCACACATTCGGAAGTGCCTAAAACGGGAGGTTTCCAAAGTCCACCTTTTCTATATTGATAATTGGAAATTTCAAAGTCTAGATGAGCGACACCTTGCCAAGGAGGAAGAATAGAATAACTGGTCCTAAGTTCCAGCCCATCTTCGGAAGGATCTCCCACTTTTCCCACTTGGTTAATTAGTTTTCCGTTAAATAGGATCCTATAATTCGTTCCTTGGTCGTAAGAAACCAAATGTAAACTTTCCACCGGAATGGAAGAAACCAGGTCCACTCTATACAATGCTTTTCCATACTTAGGAAATTCTCCCTCATCGGAACCCGGCCAATCATGTTTGGTCCAACTCCCAGGAATAACGGCCATGGAAAATTTTTCCGGTTCTTTTGGAAGACTTGTATCCGGAGTGGCACCCAACCAGGCAAACTTCCAATCCCCGGTCATTCGAAAACATTTTCCCTGGTTTAAGGATTTTTCCCAATCTATAACACCATTCTCTAATAGAGCTTTTTTGGGAGAAGGTGAACAATATGCGAAAAATAAGAATGCCGCAATCAGAAAGAACGGATCCTTTTTAGAGAAAATTCCCATAGAGTTGGCTATCTTTTATCGATTTGCCGGAAATCGTCCAGGACAAAATCGGACGCTTGAATCCGATCCAAAATTACACCGAATCCGCTTGAGAGCCGATAAACGGAGCCTTGGGAGATAAGAAATATCCGCTTAAGGAGGCGAATAATACCGGAGTAAAATTGGAAACCCCGGTTAACCCTGTGAGCAATATCGTGGTGCTGATCGGTGTTTTGGTCACGGAAGCGTTTACGGACGCCATAAGGCAGATGAGTAAAAAGGATTCATTCTCGGATGGAAAAAAATCCATGAAGAACCTACCTGCTACCGCTCCTACGAAAAATAAAGGTATGATAATCCCTCCTCTCCAACCGCTGGAAACGGTGATATTGATCGCCAGTATCTTTAATATAGCTAAGGTCCCGAAAAAGATCCAATTCCCTTTGGTGACTACGATCTCGTTCAGTTGATCGTGACCGAAATAGCGAGTCAACGGTTCGTAATATGCGATACAACCGAGTAATAATCCGCCGATCGTGGTCTTTACGAAAATAGGAAGAGTTATTTTAGAGAAAGAAAATTTAGTAATTTTGAATATTCCATAAAAGATCCAACCAACGAGTGCACCGGCCATTCCGAAACCGATTGCGTATTGAAAGTCCTCTATTCCACCAGGAATATATTGCGGGAATTCCCATGTTGGTCCGATCCCCATATCCGTCATAAATAAGAATACGAAGTAGGCACTGCAACTCGAAAGAAATGCCGGCAACAACGCTTCGTAATATTCTACCACATGCCTGTGCTGAAGGATTTCCAGAGCGAATAACGCTCCGCCCAAAGGAGATCCGAATAAAGAAGTGAATCCTGCGGCCATTCCGGCAATCGTCATGGATCTCAATTCTTCTCCTTCTAATCCTATCTTCTCCGCAAACCAACTTCCGAAAGAACCGGTGATCTGCACAAGAGGCGCCTCGGGCCCCACACTTCCTCCAGAAGAAATACTAAGCAAAGAAGATAAACTCATAGAAGAATTGTTCTTCGGGTCGAGTCTTCCTCCCCTAAAACGAATATTATCGATTACTAATGAAATTTCTCCTGGTTCTCCCAAGAAGTAAATGAGAAGGCCTATGCCCAAACCGGACAAGGTCATAATTAAAATTACATAATGTCCTTGGAAACCTGCTAAAAGTTTGGTGAGATATTCCAAAACTTTCCAGAACACTGCGGAGAATACTCCTGCAAATAACCCTAGGAGTACGTATAAAATACTCCATCTAGAAAGCATGAAAGGATTCTTTTTGGATAAGATGAAAACTGGATTTTTTAAAAGAGCTTGGATCCTATCCATATATCTGCCGGTTAGAAAATATCAGACAAAAAGAACAGACTCTTTATTTTTCGAAGCGATTACTCCGATTTTATGGACCAGTTCTCCTTTTTCTTCCAAGGCAGAGATCGCGCCGGATTCGGACTCGGGAGAAACGATGACTATGTATCCGATTCCCATATTAAAAGTGGAATACAATTCCTTTTCGGATAGAGAAGGAAAATCTTTCTGAACTCGGGCAAAGAACGGATTCTCCGGAAGTTTTTCTCTTCGAATTTCTACAGCAAATGCATCAGGAAGCACCCTAGGAATGTTTTCGTAAAAACCTCCTCCGGTGATATGCACCATTCCTTTCACTTCTACCTTCTTGGTCAGGTTCAGTATACTCTGGACATAGATCCTTGTAGGACGAAGTGCGAATTCTTTTAGGAAACCGACTAACTCAGGATCTGCGGGAAGTCTCCTTCCGCCCTCCAAATACAATTTGCGGATGAGGGAAAATCCGTTGCTATGAGGACCGGAAGATTCTAAACCTAAGACGATATCGCCGGCTTTGATCTTGGATCCGTCTATTAAGTCTTCCTTCTCCACTGCTCCTACGACGAATCCGCCTAAATCGTATTCATCCTGGTCCATGGTGCCCGGATGTTCCGCAGTTTCTCCGCCAAGCAGTGCCGCTCCGGAAAGTTTACAACCTTTTACGATACCGGCGACGATCCTTTCCATTCTTTCCGGGATCAATTTGCCGCAAGCTATATAATCTAAGAAAAATAAAGGCTCTCCGCCCGAGACGAGAATATCGTTCACACACATCGCGACCAAGTCTATGCCGATCGTATCATGGATATTGAATAAACGAGCAAGCTCCACCTTGGTGCCCACTCCATCCGTACCGCTTAGTAATATCGGGTTTTTATAATTTTTGAGAAAGGAAACGTCGAAGGCACCAGAAAATCCTCCAAGCCCACCGAGAACTCTGGGGCCATGGGTGGATTCCACATTTTGTTTGATTTTTTTGACGAATTCTTGGCCGGCTTCCGTATCGACTCCGGCGGATTTATAACTGATTTCTTCTTGCATGGACCCGCTCCAGAACAGAATTCCCGGATCGGGTCTAATGCCCAGAAAAAAAGCTATTTCATTTGATCGATTTGTTCCATTGCGGAGAGTTCTCCCGCAGCCGCAGGGCGAACTTTTAATGCCTTGATCCCAGGTCCTAAGTCCACAGCTTCTCCCGCTTTTACCAAAACCCGAGCCTCGTCGTCTTTTCGGGTAATCTGGACACTACCTTCACGAACGGCAAAAGTTCCCGTTTCGTTGGCGGGATTCACTTGGCCCCAAAATTGTGTGCCTCGGACTGCGGCAACCACGGTAGGAGTGTCAATCGAGATGGATTCGTTCTTTTTCAGTTTGGCGACTTTTACCAAAATATTGCCGGAGTTGATCTTAATATAATTTTGATCCGCTCTTAATGCGGCGATAGAAGCCTCGGAACCGCCTAAGAGTCGGACTGTCCCTAAAGTAGTGGTTAAATCTAAGGTGGCATCCTGATCCGTTTTTACGATTTCGGATTCCACAACACGATCGTTTGCTTTCAGAACGGAGCCCGCTTTTTCCGCAGTCGCCTTTCCTACGATGAAGGAAACAATTGCATCCTTAGTTTCTTCCTCTTTAGGTTTGCAGAAGAAAAAAAGGCTCGGAACCAACAGGATCGTAACTAGCTTTGATATGGATATAGAGTTCATACGGATTCATAAAGCTAATACAAAGCGCCTAGACCGGGAACCAAAAAAAACCTCTTTAGGAAAAAAATTTCTACCTCTTATAGGGAGGGAGACCGGAACTCTTCTGTAATAAACTCGATGCAAAACCCTCCGCTTCTTCCCTATTTGTGACGGAAGAAAAGAACAGTGTATAGTTGGGCTGCCCTTGTTTTTCGTCCAAATGAAGAGATCTGACTAAATGGCGGATCGTCCCCTGGTTCCCATCATGAAGAATAGCCTCAGGATACAGTTCTTGTATTTCGCTTTTTAAGAATACGTAATGTGTACATCCCAATACGAGCGATCTGATCCCTTGTTCTTGAGGAATTTTTAATATGTTTTGAAGAAGAAGTCTGGCTTCTTCCCATTTCCCTTGGTCCACCAAGCTAGCTAGCCCGTCGCAATTCAAATGGACCACTCTTTCGAATGCTCCTAATTCGGATTTTAATGCCTGCAATTTTTCTTCTCTATGAGTGACCGAAGTGGCGAGTAACGCAATTTTTTCGTCAGGATGAGCGAGGAGTGCAGGTTTGATCGCGGGTTCCATTCCGAACACAGGTACCGATAATTCTTCTCTTAGTTTGGAAGCGGATGCGGAGGTTGCGGTGTTACATGCGAGAAGGATCGCATCCACTTCTTGCTCTAAGAAGATATTACACACATTACGAGTCAGTTCCAAAACTTCGGAAGTCTGCTTCTCTCCGTAAGGAGCGTTTGCAAGATCACCGTAATAGAGAAAACTCGCGGAGTATGGGAGATCCAAGAGTTCCTTTAGAACGGAAAGTCCTCCCATTCCGGAATCCATCACTCCGATCTTAGGAACTCTTTCTTTATCGTTTTTCATATCCTAAGCGGAAGTTGTGTAATCCTCTATGCTCTTTCTTAAAGTGCTATAGATCCAACGAAACTTCTCTTCGTCTTCTTCCAGAAGAGTGACCCTGAAACCGTCTCGATCCGTGCAGAAAGAAGAAAGTGGCACAACGCAAATCCCAGTAGAAGCCAGAAGATAATACACAAATCTACGATCCGGAGCACAATTCGCAAGCAAAGGACGAATAAATTCTTCCGCTTTCGAATTGGAGATCGGAAGAGTCATCTTATCGCCTAAAACTCCCTTATCAAATGCAACCGTAAGATAGAAAGCTCCCTTAGGTTCAACAACTGTCACACCTTTGAGTCCTTTAAAGGATTCGGTTGCGAGTTTTGCCTTCTTTTTGAACTTCTCATTCCTTTCTTTCAAATGAGGAAGGAACTGAGGATGGGAGTATACTTCCGGAATCGCCATTTGAGGAAGTGTGGTAGAACATACTTCCAGCATCTTAGCATCCAAGAGAGATTTTACATAACGTGCAAAAATAGGATCCTTATCCTTGTTGAATATCTCCAGCCAGCCGCATCTTCCTCCGGGCCAAGGAAATTCCTTGGACACGGAACGAAGTGCCATTCCGGGTACCTTATTTCCGATCACTTCGGAAAGATGGATTGTGCCGGTTTCGGAATAATTCACATGAGCGTAAGTTTCGTCGCAGATAAGCATTACATCGTATTTTTCCGCAATCTTAACGATCTCACGCATTACGTTTTTATCATACACAGCGCCGGTAGGATTGTCCGGGTTGATGAGAAGAATACCTGCGATAGAATCGTTGTATTTGACCTTATTCTCGATATCTTCCAGATCGGGCATCCAACCCTGTTCCGGATTCAAATTATAGGTCATATGCTCATAACCGGAGTGAGCCGCTTCCGCAGAAGAAAGTGTAGAATACGCAGGGCTCGGTCCTATGACCCGCGCTTCTCTTCTTAAGAAGCCGAAAATTTTAGCGACCGCGTCGCCAAGTCCGTTAAAAAATAAAATATCATCTGCGGTGATCTGGGCTCCGCCTCTTTCGTTCACTTTGTCCGCTAAAAAGTTTCTAGTTTTTTCGAATCCTTGGGTAGCCGTATAGGCCCAAGACTTATCTTCGAGGATCAGATCCGAAACGATTTTTTTCATCCAAGGAGCGACCTTCTCTCCTTTCTGGATGGGGTCCCCGATATTCTCGTACGTAATCGGAACTCCGAGTGCTTCTAACTTTTTAGCGACTCCTACGATCTGACGGATCTCGTAAATGAGAGCGTCAGCACCGCTATGAACGATATTTCTTCTCATGTCTAGCCTTATGATTTTAGAAAAATTATTTCTGTATCAATCGAACGGTCAGTTCTTCCAGGGATTTTTCCCTGTAGATCCTAAGTTTTAACCTGCCGCCTAATCCTACTATTCCGACCTGTTCCCTCAGATCATTAATATTTTTCACTTGGATCCCGTTTGCTTCCATAATGAAATCGTATCGTTTCAAACCTGAACTTTCCGCAGAAGATCCTGGATCCATATCGTATACCAAGACGCCATTCCAATCCGCAGGAATTCCGAGAGCCTTTCTGTGATCCGGAAGCGGAACTGTCGCCATCACACCCAGGGTAGCAGGTCGGATAATCCTACCTTTATTCTCTTCGATCAGCTGGATGATCTTTTTGGCGTAATTCATCGGGATGGCAAATCCGATGCCGGTATTCCTACCTGAGTCGCTCCGTATTAGACGATTGATCCCGATCACTTCTCCGTAAATGTTAAGAAGCGGACCACCGCTGGAACCTGGGTTGATCATACTATCTGTCTGGATATGAGTTTGGCCCGTCTCATCCAGATCTTCCCTGTACTTTGCGGAAACTACGCCCACGGAAAAAGATCTTTCCAGACCGAAAGGAGAACCGATCGCGATCGCCCAATCCCCTACTTCAATTTTGTCCGAATCTCCGAAAGAAACAGGCTTGAGTCCGCTTCCTTCTTTGATTTTCAGAAGAGCAATATCCGCTCTTTCATGGCTTCCCACAAACTTAGCGGGGAAAACACTACCATCGGAGGCAATTACTTCTATACTTTCCGCGTCGGAGATAACGTGAAAATTTGTGACAACGTACCCTTTTTCATGGATCAGAAACCCGCTCCCGAAAGAGGAAAGTTTTTCGGTCCGATAATCGAAATATTGATAGGGACTCGTGATCGCTTCCGTTTTTTTGGTCCGGATAGAAACTACGGAACCCTTTGCTGAATTATAAACGTTACGAAAAGCATTCTGCAATTCGATCCCTGCTTTTTGGTCGGAATAACTGAGAGGCTTGCCGCCTCGGAAAAAGGAGGACAAACCTCCTTCTCCCGGGAGAATGAGGACGAATAGGAATAAAACCAAAAGTCCGACATTGACCCAAACGATTTTAGGAAGACGAAAATTCATGCAATCAGACTCAACCCACCTTCTACCTAACGGAAAGAATCGTCGACTCGGATTCTTTTCGGGGATACCCGTTTTGTTTTTTCTATTCTTTTCCGGCCAAGGATGTATTCCCTATCTCTATCATCTGGGAAAAGAACAGGCAAAGATCCTGTTGCAAAGAAAAGCGATCTCGGATGTTTTAGCCGATCCGGAAATACCTGAAACTACCAAAACAAAATTAAAAGAAGTGGAGAAGATCCGAGAATTCGGGATCCAAGAACTCGCACTCTCTCCCGAAGGCGGATTTAAAAGTTTTGTACAATTGGACCGACCAGCAATCGGTTGGCATGTAAGCGCCTGCCATCCATTACGATTCGAATCCTATACATGGTGGTTCCCGATCGCAGGGACGGTTCCATACAAAGGATATTTCCAATTAGAAAAAGCGAAAGAAGAAGAACAATTTCTGAAAGACCAAGGTTTCGATACTAGAATACGGATCACTGCAGGATATTCCACTTTAGGATGGTTCGAAGATCCATTATTCTCTTCTCAACTTTACGAAGATCCGGGAGATTTAGCCTCTATCGTCATCCATGAAATGGCCCACGCGACTGTATATTTCCCGGGAGACTCTATCTTCAACGAAAGTTATGCAAGTTTTGTGGAAGACGAAGGCTCGGACGCATATATCCTAAAGATCGGAGGTCCAAAACTACTTTCGGAAAGAAAAAAATCGGAAGAAGAAACAAAACTTTATAAAAATTTAATTTTCGAAACTGCCAATATACTCAAAGCCGCTTATTCGGAAGGCGGGACAGAAGATCAATTACGAGAGAAAAAAAAGAAGATCATCGGCGACTTCCGTAAAAAACTTCTCCAAACAAAATGGACCAGGATCAATTCCAAAAAACTCGCGGAGAAAGATTGGAATAACGAAGATTTTATCGGAACACTTCGATACAATTCTGGAACTTCCTATTTCAGAAAAAGATTTTTAGAAGTCGGAAAGGATTTTTCTAAATTTCACGAGGAGATGAGGAAGTTACGAGAGAAAACGGCGGAGGAAAGAAAAGTATTGTTGGAGGGGAAGTAATTTTCCTTTTAGACAGTAATTGACGAATAATAGTAACCCAAATGTTGGAATTCCAACATGTAAGAAAACGTAAAATTCGATTGTAAAAAATTAAATTTTATGATATAGGATCCCAGGCTTCTCCCACAAGCCCTCCTCCTCCACCCGAAATTTTGGGTGGGGGCCGGCTTCGTATTCATGTTGGAATTCCTACAAACTAGGCCACAGTACCGTCCAACTACTCCTTCGAAATAAAGGAAGTCGTAAACAGACGATACCCGTTCCAGTATTTATCCACAGGATATACTTCTCTCATAGTATCCATCGTTTTCAAAAAACGATTCCGAAGGGAAGTTTTAGGGTCCTCTTTTCTGGAAGAGATCTCCTTTAAAAATCTAGAGTTATGAGTATCCGTCTGGAATCCCAGATTCACGATTCCCGGGCCTTTCCAGAATTTTCCCAAATAATATAAGGAATCTCTTAAGTTCAGAGAAGCATTCCCAAAACCTTCCAAGAAGGAAGAAGCCAATATCCAAACACCCTGAAAATAACCACTCTCCACTTCGGAAACGGAGCGATTTCCGAACAAGATCCCTTTCTCTCCATCTTCCACCAAAGGAACGCGAACCACATGAAAAGGAGTGATCGCAGGATTTCCTTTAGGAGAAAGTTCCAAGTTCTCCAGTTGCACCAACTGAGAATACCAATCCGGAGAATTCGGATCGTCTTTGGTTACGATCCCGAAACCGTCCCAGAACTCTTGTTTCTCATTGTGGATCGGATTTTTAAGCAAAGTTTCCGGATCCGCAACATAATAGATCTCTTCTTCCGACTTTGGCAAAATAGGAGCTAAAAAATGATAAGAAGAAAGATATAGATACGTAGTCTTGTTTTTAGAAGGACGAATATTCTGACGGATCTCCGTTTCCAAAGCTTCTCTGAGTAATACCTCCGCTCCTCCCTTATCCGCTTCTTCATTATATTTATAAATGGAAGCCTTTATCTTTCGGTTATCCTTGAACGCAAGATCCCCTTTTGACTTTCCTTTTGTAAACTTGATATAGAAAGTTTTTAAGCCTAGATCCATCAAAGCGAGAAACTCTTGATTTTCGGGGATCTTTTCTTCCAAAATAAAGGATACCTTATTAAAATTCGGAAGATCGGAATAAGAAACGGAACGCCCAAATAAAACGGGACGAACGGCGGAAATTTTGTCTTTAATTAATCCCAGATCGAAAAACGTTTCCGAATCGTTTTGCCGAAAAGAAAGAGTCTGCAAATATGTTATAAAATCGTTAAGTTCCCTTCTTTCTGCCGGGCTAAATTTTTTCTTTCTTCTGTGCTTAACAAAACGATTCGCCAATTCCACAAACTCGGCGGACTTTTTAGAAGAGGCAGTTTCGTATTCGGAAAGATATTCCGAAAAATTCGATCCGCGTATTTGTTCCGGTCTTTTGCCTTCCAAATAAGAAATTTTAGAATTAATAAATTCTATCTCGGAAGAATGGAACTCATCCGAAATTCCTTGAGATTTAGAAACCCAATACTTTGCCTTATCGTAATCTCCCCTGGAGAGATACGCTTTTGCAAACTCTAGCATGATCCTTGTTTGTCTAGGGGAATTTTTCTTAAGTTTTTCCAGCTCCACAAAAGAATGTAAAAATTCTTCCATCTCCTTCCCAGTCTCTTCGGGAAGAGAATAACGAAGAAGATCCAAAACGGAAGATCGAGTCTCCGCATCCAATGTCTGGAATAAAGCCGTAGAAGAACTATGGATCTCCGAATACAAAGAAAGTGGAGATATCCTATGTCCGAGTTTTTTACGATTTTCTAAATATGCCAAATGCCTTTGATAATTTCTCTCTTTGGGATCCCTTTCGATTCGATCGGAATATTCGTATAAATCTTCCTCTTCTTCCAAAAGTGCTCGTTCCTTTCGGATCCGAGCCTCCATCTTCTTCCAATTTTCCAGATCCGTACCGGAAGTGATAAATTGTTTTGCAAGTCCAAGCTGAGTAGAAGCTAGATCCGGATAATACGCTTCCAAAGCCAAATTAGAAAGTTTTAATCTAAATAGGAACGGATCATATCTATCCGCGGAAATATTTGCGTTTAAAGATGTGCCGGGGAATTTTCCTTCCTTTAAAGACAAGATTCCGTTTAGAATTTCTATCTTCGCCTCTGGCAAAGGGACCTCACCACACTCCTTAAATTCCGTTTCAAGTAACCTGGACAAACATAAATTTAATCCCAATTCCCTTTGAGAATTTAGATCCCTATTCTCATAACGTAAGGAGAAAATTTTATCCAAAGATAGATCTGGTTTTAATCTTTGATAAGCTCTCAAAAGATCCGATTCAATTTTTAGAGCCAAATGAGAATTCGGTTCCGCGTAAGACCGGGCTTTATGCAGATCGGAAAACACTTCCGATAAATCCGAAATCCTTTCATCTTTTCTAGACTTGGCAAAAAGTTTTTCCGCTTCTATGTTTCTATTTCCAGACTTTTCCGAAAGTATTCCGAAGCGGATCGTAGAATTATTTGAAACTTTCCCTGTAAAAATTTCCTCAAGGGACTCTTTTACACAAGATTCGCCGGGGCATAGATACATTACATTCACACCGGAACCCGAAAGTCCCGTATAGATCTTTAAGATCTGCTGCCAGCTCGGCCTTTCGGAATATGTAAGTATGACTGCGCCTAATCTATGCTCTCTGGAAAAAATTTCCCGGAGTTCCAACGTGTCTCTTTTTCTTTCCCCGAAGGCAGAATCTCCTTTGATCTCCGGAAAAGGGCTTACAAGAACATCAGTATCTTCTAATATAGAAGTCCAAGAGTCGGAATCTACCCTTCTATAATTCCATCCGGAAATCGGTAAAAATGAAGAGATCACTTTGGGAGTTTTTTCTTCCTTATTTAAAACGGAAGAAGAAAGTTTAAAACTGACCCGGAAAAGTTGAGAGTCTAACTTCTCGCCTACGGAAGTATTTCCAGGATCTATAAGCAGACTACGACCTGATTTTTCAAAATGGGATTTGATCCAGCTTTCCGCTTTGGTTTCGTTCTCAAAATCCATAAATTTTAAAGAGGAGGAATTTTTGATACGTACAAATACTGAACCTCTCGATTCTAATAAACGAATTTCAGTTTCGTCCTGGTTTAGACTTTCCTCTAAAACTGCACCGAAAGGATCCAAAAAAGACACCTTTTTCGGGAGCTTGGACCTTAGGATCCCCAAGGTTTTAGTAACCTGAGATGCGGCTTGAGTTAATGCAAGCTCCTCTTTTTTGATATCCCCTCTGGTTTCCAAAGCGATCTGATATTTAAAATAGGTGTTTCTATAGTTTTTCCAATCAGATTCGAATTTTGTATATTCTTCCCGGGCTTCCCTAAATTCCCAATTACCTTTTTGGAAATTACGGAAATTTAATAATCTTTGTAGCCTAGTCCAATCGTTAAAAGCTGCATTCGAGTTTCCGGAGTCGAATTCCGCCCTGATCTTGGTCTCGTATAAATCCCTTAACAGAAAACTTTTATTATCGGAGATCAAATGGAATTGTTTTTTAAGAAGTTCTTCTGCCTTGGTTAATTTTATTTTTGCCTTGTCAGGCCTTTTTGAAATCAGATCCAGTCTCGCTTGTAGGACCCAGGTTTGAATAAGCTCCGCACCGAAATAAAAATCATTGGCCATTTCTTCCGCGGCCCTTAGGCATTCTTCCGCTTTTTCCAAATCACCTAATCTGTAAAATACGCTAGCTCTACTTAAAAAATGTAATACTCTCTCTTTTCTGGGGAACGGATCTTTCGAAAGCCCAATGATCTCTTTCGGTAAACCGGAAGGAGTTTCCAACAAAGAAGAAGAGACCCCTAATCGTTCGAAACCTTCTACCCATTCCCCATTTTTTAGATTTTCCTCCCCTAAATAATAGAGAACAGTCGCTTTCAATATATCAAAATCATAATATTGCCTATAAAATGCCTGGGAACAAACGGTATTTCCCTCTAACGGATCTTCCGACCAGGAAGAAATACAATTTTGCATGGACTCCCTTTTAAATCTGTCCAATTCTTCCAGTGCCGTATTTAATTCTTCCGAATAACCGTTTTTTTCCTTTTTGTCGGAAGCTTCTACTGAGGCGAACAAGGAGTATAAATATCTTTTAAAACTACCGGTGGATCTTCCGGATAGATTCGCCGACTCTTTTAGAAATTCGTTCTCTTCTAAAAAAGCCAATTTAGCTTTTTCGAATTCATTTCTTTTATAGTGAAAAAATCCTAGGTCTCCATAAGATTGGGACTGCACTAATTGCCCGGCCAATGTTTTGCCTAGTCCTTTCTTACTAATGTACCCCAATCGTTTGTTTGTTTCTTCCGCTGCCAAACGATAGTTTTGTTCTAATACAAGATTGTTTACTCGTATCCCGGAAGATAATAACGGCTGGAATACGGGAGGGATCGCTTCCGGAAATCTACCGGAACCCGAAATTCGAACGGAATCAGGAAGTACCGTTTCAAAAACGAGATCCCAAATGGAATCCCAAACAGATTCCCAAAATTTAGGACTCACCTTTTTTGGAAGCCATAGGGTTTTGCGGGAATAGGCTTCCTTCTCCGCTTCTTTCAAATTTTCTTCCGATTTGGAGATATAACCTAATTTTTGATAAGAAATTGCTAATGCGTTTCTGATATTGATCGGATCTACCAATCGGGACGGTTCGTTCAGTTCTAGTGCTTCCGTCAGATACGGAAGCGCCTGCGAATATTCTCCCAATTCCATATAGGACAAACCGGTCAGGGTCCTAAGTAAGGTGAGCTTTTCTCTGTAACTTTGTAGATTTTTCGCGTAATCAGTTCCGGAATACAATTGTAAAAATTCGTTTTTAGAGTATATATCCGAAGCGGTTTTTAACTTCCGGACCGCATCACCATACTTGGACATATACATAGAAGCGCGCGCGGAATTGAATAAGAAGACTGCCTTTTGCCTATAATCCTCGAATTGCGCTTTGGATATTATGTAATTCGAATATGATTCGACCAAAGAATATTGTTCATCCGCTTTAGGATAATTTTTCAGCAAAAAGTAATTATTCCCTAAATTTAGTCTCAGGTCGGAGAGAGCTTTTTTGTTTTGGAAATTTTCGCCGAGTAATTCCAAGATCTGACTATATAACTCTATATTCTCCTCGAAGTTTTTCTCCGGAAAATATTTGGAATATTCGTCCTTATATTTGTCCTCATCGGCGGGTTCCTTATCGTTAGGCCTTCTGGACTTCATGATGTCCACATATTGGTATAACCAACCTAAAAGCTGGTAAGCGTCATGATACGTAGGCTCCGCGAATATGATCCACCTGAGTTCGTATTCAGCCTGTTTATAATCCCTTAAGGCCGCTTCCTTTTTAACTCGATCCATCGTGCCGGAATTATAATAATAGGTCTCTCGGATCACGGATCGATTGATCAGATAGTAAGCGTATCCGTACAATGTAGCAAGATCCAAGAAGGCTCTCGCTCTCGGCAGGATTTTCTCCTTCTCAAAGTACTGATCGATATAAATTAGTCCTTCCTTTTTGTCCAATGGATCAAATTCCAGTGGATTCAAATTCCCTAAAATACCGGATGCATTTTTCTCGCTTACCGATCTCGCCAACTTAAAGGAAGTATCCACCATTAATTTTTGGTAATATATGGCGTAATCCTTATAAACCGTGTCTTGAAAGAGCGACTTACTCTTTGCCAGGAACATATTTTCGGTATTATAAAAATAATGAAGTGATGCCTGGAAAAAATCGGAGCGATTCTCATAGTTTCGGGCAAGATTCTCGAAATAAATAAAGAACCTTTCCATTTCTTTGTCGGAGATCTCTACTCCGGAATCATGATCGTAATTTTCCAAAAATGTGCGTAAAGATTCCAAAGAATAACGAACACTCCCAAGACCTTTAAAATTAGAAGATCTTAATAGATGTATCCTTAAAAAAAGCGGATCTTTGGGAGTTATTTCTTTTAATAAGGGGTCCAGAAGGGAATTACTCTCGGCAAAGCTGCCTTGTCCTGAAAGCCCGGCAGCTTTGGTATACATTAAAAATCTATATAATACCGGAGAACGCTCTTTGATCTTATTGGCGGATTCTATTTTTTCGGAGAGAGAAATTTTTTCGGAATCCGATTTACCCGCTAGGATCTGCTCTTCGAATAGTCCGTATAAATTCCTAAGTTCTATCGTTTTGGATTCGGATTCGTTCGCCGCTTGCAAAAGTGTAAAAGGAATGGTCCAGTCCTTATTCTTTGCTTCCTTAAGTTGCAAAGAGCCGATATTCCTTAAAATTTCATGAATATTATAATATTCCGGAAATCGGTTCGCTAATTCCTGTTTTGAACTCAAAGCCGCTTCTAATCTACCGGCTTTTTCCTCCAGATTTCCGATCTCCTCTAAGATCGCACCGGTCACCTGTGCATCCGCATGAGCGCGAATATTCGACAAATATTCTTTGATCTCCGAGATCCCTTTATTCTCTGATTCCAGATAGAACACGTAGGCAAATCCCCATTTGGGGTCCAAACGGGAAGTAACCATCTCCTTTTTGATCTCCGATGTTTTACCCGACTTTTTAAAAACTGAATATTTTTCGTTTAGGACCTTGGCCCTAAAAATAGGATAGAGTGGATCTTCCTTAAAATACAATTCCAAGGAATCTAAGGCCAATAGATAATCGTCCAAGGATTGTTTTTTTCCGTATTCTTTAGCGAGTTCGAATTGTGCGGAAATATTTGAGGCCTTAGGGATAGATCCGCTCAAAGGTAGGAAATAGATATTTAAGGTTCCATAATATGATGCGGTAAACAGGATACTTCCTCCGTTAAAGGAAGAATATCTAGTATCGAATAATGAAAAATTTCCGGAGGTCAGTTTTCTTTCCTTCATGTCGGAAAGATCCAATCGAATGATCAGACTATTATCTCTTTCATCCAATTTTCGGTTTCCATCCGAATCGGAACGAATGGATGTGTAGAATAAATACCTTCCGTCGGGAGATAAACTGGGAGAAAAATCCAAATAATTATCGTTGGTGAGTCGTTTGGTCTTCCTGGTCTGCAGATCAAAAGAGTAGATCTCTCCTTCTCTGGAATCCGCATAAGAAAGATATAAAATTGTGTTTCCGTCTTGCGACCAATATGGATTTACCGCTCCGGACCTGGTGAGTAAGACCGGCTTTTCTTTTCCTTCCGTATCCCATAAGATAAGATTGGGAGTTCCAGGAGTCAGCCTATCGGAAGAGAACAACAAGACTCTACTGTCCTTCCCCCAAACAGGATCCGAATCCGAAAATCTATCCGATTTAGTAATATCCGAATATTCTGGATTTGTAATGAACTCAAAATCATCACTTAGGAACCTTTTTCCTTCCAACATCCTCTTTGCCCAGACTTCAGGTTCTATTTCTAAAATGACGATATCTCCCGCCGTGTCGTATTGTTCGGATACGAAAGCTAGTTTTTTTCCATCCGGGCTGATCGCCGGTTTGTATTCGGAAGAAGGATGTTCCGTAACCGGAACTACTATGGAACTTTTGAGATCTCTAAACCAAATATCGTAATTTCCTTTTTGACCGGTCGTATAAAAAAGATATCTTCCATCCTTGGTGGTTGAGTTATATAGATTGTTCCCTCTTTGGACCGTTAAGGGAAACGGTTTATCATTTTCGGGATTAAAATAGTTTTTGGAAATCGGACCGTAATCGAACTCGATCGGCCGCACCCGTTCCGAGGATTGAAAAACGGCACAATAAAAGTAAAAGAAAGGTAAAAGGAAAATACTCCGTTTCATTTCCCTTATTCCTTTTTTTTCCAATTGCCGGCGGAAACCTCGTAATATTCTCCCACATCCACAGAACGAACCCAAGTAGTCTGGACACTTTCCTTAATAGCGGTCTTTTCTTTTTCAGTAAGACTGCGATTCGGATCACCAAAAACCTTCTTTAATTTTTCCTTAATTACGATCTCTCTATTTTCATTCGTAAGTTTGACGATATCATCTATACGGGATTTTTGTTTTGGATCTTGAGAGACCTTACCTGCTCCGGCTTCTCTGATCTTAGGATTCCATCTTACTTTTCCATCGATTCCTTCCGCTAACACTCCGAGACTTCTGTATTCTCTCAGCTCTCTCGCCAAATAAGCCAGAATACGAAGCGCCATATAGAATTGGTTATCGGAAGTATTCCCGAATTCCTCTTTGATCAGATCCTTTTCCCAAATTTCCGAACCGGAAGAGGAAGTTTTAATGGAAGCGATAAGCCATCCGTCTTTTTCAAGATTTCGATCCTCTCCCAACATTTGTTTTTCCGCGGCGGTTTGGGTCTGGGTAAACGTGATCGGAGGAGCCTTGATAGGGCAATACACGAATAAAGGGAAGATTACAAAAAGTATAAAATAAGATTTTAGAATATTCTTCATAAGTTCTACTGATTGAAAGTTTCGATCTCGTTCTGGGCGCGTTTTAGGAAATTCGCTAAAGGCATTCTCTGCTGGGAAACCTGGTTATTTTCCAATCGGATGATCGTCCCTAGAATGGAACGTTTAAATAAGATCACAGCATAGACTAACCCCTTGGACAATTCCAATTCAATCTTATCCACCGCATAACTTCCGTAGATAAAATCGGTGAGTATATTGGAAGGTGCAAAAATATTGATCGCACTTTTCCCGAAATCGTTCCCGATCTGATAGATACTAAAAAATAAATTTAAGTTAGGAACTGGATCTCCCAAATTCCTTCCCCAAAGATTCAAGTCGGCTTTCACCTTCCCATCGTCTATTTTAGGTTGGGTCTTAGCAGGTAATAATTGTTTCAGATCTATATCCTTTACTCTCAAGGAGACGGAATATTCCATTTTTTCAGGGTCGCCGGAACCTACGTTAACGATCATATCCTTACCCCAAATTTCCCCGTCCAAAGTATATACCTTTAGATAATCCATCCGTAAATAATTTTCCGAGTATTCCATGTTAGCGGAAAGCCCGGGAGAATCCGCCTTAGGTCTGCTGTATTCGAAAGGTGTTCCTTTTAGGGAAGGATGATTTCCAATGATCTGTCGGATCGTAAAATTCGGTGCAGGAGTCCGGCCGTAATTCATCACGAATTTCCTTTTGCTCCCCTCGATCATATTTTTGGTCTCTTTTACGGAGAGGTCATGCGAGAAAGGAACATCCGCATTCCAACCGTCTATCCTATACAGTTTACAATCGTATCCAGGACAAACCCCGCTTTGCAAAAGTACATTAGAATTTTTAGATATTATATTTCCCTGAATAAGACTTCCGAACCAACTAAATTTGATCCCCGCTTCTCCTTGGAAGAATAGCCCCTTGATCAATCCGCCTTCCTTCGGAGATAAAAGTTTCAGTTCCCCTTTGAGGTTAGGGATAAATTCTCCCATAAAAGGAGGTGGTCCGTTTTTGGAGGCCTTTGTCAATTCTCCACCCAATCCTAAATGTAATTTTCGGGAGAATGCACTTAATTCGAGTTTATCAATTTTGATCTTAGAACTTGGGCCGCCCATCATCTTTAGGTCTAAGGATAGTTTTCCATCTCTCAGATTCATCCCAGGCAGATCGACACCTAGGCTTCCTTGGATATTCTGACTTTGACTCCCGAGTGAATAATAAAAGTCTCCGTCCAAGCCGATCGTTTTTCCTACTTGGTTTCGGACTGGAATTAACGTTTCACGTAACGACAATGGAAGAATCGGAACAAGATGTTCCAAATCCAGATCCAATTCCGCTTTTTTCAGATCTAATACGAACGGTTCTCCAAGTCCGATCCTTCCTCCGGTATTTAATTTTGCTGCGGAGTTTCCTTCAGGCGAGAAGGCTTGCAGGCCCAGACTGGATACTAATATTTCCTCCAGACCCCATGCTTTTTTAGGAAAAAGGAATATAGCTTTTAGACCACCTTCCAGATAGATATTTCCGGAGTTACCTCGATCCATCGGGAATCTGAAACCTTTGGCTTTTAATTTTAAGGACGCATCCAGTTGCGAAAAATCCTTTCCTAAAGCGGAAAGTTCAGCGGAAAATTTACCGGAAAATCCTTTTAAATATTCTCCTAATCCGAAATTGTCCAATTTCAGATTTAGATTCGGTCCTTCTGCTTGAGAATAATTGAGATTTCCCTCTAATAGAATTTCATTATAGATCAATTTCAAATTTTTGAATGTAAAAGACCTTATCCAAGGAAGAGGGATCTTTGGCCCCGGACCCTTTTCGCTCTGAGGATCGATCCGAATATCCCAATCCAAATGGAATACCGGAACAGAATGTCTTTTTTTACCGATCTTAAAATCCAATCCATTAGCTCGGATCTCTCCCAGGACCCTTAGATTGTCCCAACCACCTTCCGCTAAAATCGGAGCCAAGCTTGCTTCTCCACTCATGGAGAACGAATCGAATCCGATACTATGCAAAAAATCCGATAAAGGCGCGAGCCTGATCCTGGATTTTTGAATGGCGAGATTTACGTTACCGGAATCCGCAGCAAAGTCGGAAACTTTTCCGCTTCCTTCCAACCAGGTATCTTCCCCTACTTTCCATTCTAATTTTCTAAGGAGTAGTTCCTTCTTCTCCGGAGAAACATCTAAATCGTATTGGATGGAAAAACCGAAAGGTGCACTGACCCGATTCGCAATTCGTATCGGTATTTTTTCGGAACCAAGGTCGAGTTTGGAATGGAACCCGGATTTGGAACCTTCTGCTCTTTCCCAGATCCACGTACAGCGAAATGGGTGGTCTAATCCACCGGAAGAATCTTGGAATCGTAATTTTATCTGATTCTCCGGATTCAATTTTACCTGGAATTCGTCGATCAGATCCAAAACGTTCAAATCGAATGGGATCCGAGTGAAACGATTCGTATCCAAAAGAAATCCAAGCTCTAATCCTTCCAACCCTGCGGAGTACGACTTCGAACCGTTTTCCGAATTCACTCGAATATTGATATCTTTTAGCTCCAGTTCTAAGAATGCGCTGACCGGTAGATAGGTACGGATCTCCGAAAGAGGTTCCGTTTTTTCGGTACTAACTTCTTCTTTTTTGCCCGGTGGAAAAGCGGAGGAAATATTCCAGAGGTTTCCCCTTTGTAGGAGGTCCAACTCTAATCCATGGATGGAAATTTTGGAAAGTTTTAATCTCCCAAAAATGATAAGAGGAAGGTTGTAGGAGATCCCCAGTTCTTTAGCGATCAGTACAGGCTTCTGACCCCAGTCGGCTCTAGGATACAATTTTACATCAGTGAACCTAAATCCATAGAGTGGTGAAAAACTTTTGACATTTGCCTCGAACTTTCCTGCAAAAGCGGAAGAGGCAATCTTATCGAATAGGATTTGTCCTGTGATTGAGTTGAAAAGAAGGTGATAGAAGAGAAAAATCCCCGCAATGATCCCAAGGCGGAGTTTTTTCTTTTTCAAATACTGTAAGAACTCGGAAGCCAACCGAAATGTTTAGGCTAATACTCGAAGGATTCGATAGCCTCTTCCAGCGTTTTGTAGATCTCGAAAATGCTGGCTAACTTTGTAATCTCCATTAGATTTTCGATATCGTTATTCAAATTGGTAAATACCATGCGACCCTTCAAACCGTCTATATGCTTGTAGATGTTCAAAAACATCCCCAAACCGGCTGAGTTGATGAAAGGAACTTTTTTAAGGTCGATGATAAACTTTGGAACGTCACCTTTCGAGATATACTCCTCGATTTTTTGACCAAGTTCGAATTCATTACCCGCTTTGATCGGGCCTTCGATCTTGATGATGTGAACGTCGTTTTTAGTGGTGACTTTGATTTTCATAACCCTTTCTTGGATTTTTGTGCTTATATAAGATCTGCATTCAGGCCTTCTTGTAAAGCCCTTTTTTGCCGAATTGACCGGTGGAATCCATCGAAAGATCCCAAAAATCAAATGGAAACTAGGTTTCGACTCGGATAGAAATTACCGGAAATATTGTCGACATTTTGACCGAATACAAACATCGTACCAAGGTCAGCATGCCCGCTAAGCCTCCTCTTTTATCCCTAGTCATTCCCGTTTATAATGAGGAAAAAACCATCCCCGAACTTGTAAAAAGACTTCGGGTCCTACTCGGTATTTTAAAAGAAAAGCATCGCTTCGGAAAAGAAGATGCGGAAATTCTTTTTGTAAACGACGGTTCGAGAGACGATACCTTCGACGTATTAAAAAAATTCTGCGAATCGGAACCGGGTTTTTTTCTTTTGAACTTATCCAGAAATTACGGACACCAATTAGCCATCACTGCCGGGATCGATACAGCAAGAGGTGAAACCGTTGCAGTCATGGACGGAGACCTTCAAGATCCTCCTGAGTTTGTCGCAGAACTTTATGCAAAAATGTCGGAAGGTTACGACGTCGTTTATGCAAGAAGAAAGAAAAGAGAAGGTGAGTCCTTTTTTAAACTCGTTACCGCTCACGTATTTTATAGGATCCTAAAAAAGATCACTCGTTTCGATATCCCGATCGACACGGGAGACTTTAGGATCATGAGCAGAAGGGTGACAGATGTTTTAGTCTCCATGAGAGAACAACATCGTTATATCCGAGGATTGATCGCATGGATCGGCTTCAAACAAACAGGATTGGAATACGATAGAGACGAACGTTTTGATGGAGAAACCAAATTTTCCGTCAGCAAGATGTTAAAGTTTGCTTTAGACGGGATCACTTCCTTCTCCTCCGCCCCGCTTAAACTTTCTTCTTATTTAGGATTTGCTTCCGCATTTTTTGGCGCATTATATACCGTCTATATTCTCTACTTAAAACTGTTTACGGACAATACCATCCAAGGATGGACCTCTGTTATGATCGTTGTTCTGGTATTAGGCGGGATCCAACTCATTGCATTAGGAATGATAGGTGAATATCTAAGCAGGGTAAACGATCAATCCAAGAATCGTCCTCTCTATGTGATCGAGAAGATCTACTCGGTAAGACAAAAAAGTAAAAAATGAACCGCAATTGGGATAGAGTTTTAGGGCTTTTATTCGGCGTTATCGCCTTTTTTGCCGTTGGAGTTATGATCTCCAAAAACTGGCAGGCGTTCTTAGAGATCTGCCCGATTACGGACCTTTTGACCTGGGACGAGAATATCCGGCTAACGGCAGTATACGACCAGTTCCAGGATTACAGAGACGGCAAATTTTGGAGAGCAACTCTTCCTTTCTTAGAATCGGCAACCTGGCCGCCTTTACGTCCGATATTTTCGCTTTTACTTTTGGCTAGCCCGGGAGAATGGCCCATCACCTGGAAGGATTCCTTCTTAGGTCTAGCATTCTACGCTTTATGTTTTCCTTCGATCATTTATATCGTTTCCAGGATCTCCGGATCTTTCCTTTTCGGAAGTTTAGTCTCAATCTTTGTATTGGCATTGAGTCTTCATACTTCCGAAACTCCAGCTTATAGTCTATCGTCTATGTTAGAAACCCAAGGGATGTTCATTCTTCTTTGGGTGTATTGGGGCCTCTATAAACTTTATGATTCCGTAAAGGACTTAAAACCGGGAGAAAGTTTACCTGCCGGTTCCAAGGTAGCGGCGTTGGTCTCTGCGGTTTTGATCCTTCTATTTTTTACGAAGTATCCATACGGACTTTTATTATTCATTTCGATCTTTTTATTCGAGCTAATGTCCAGACTTCCGGAATGGATCGGATTTATTCGATTCTCCGTAAAAGTCCACTACAAAGGGCTCAGGCTTTTGTTCCTGATCGTGGTAGTGCTTCTTGTTCTTTCATTACCGGTCTTGAGAGTAGTGACGGATTGGAACCTGGACCAAAGGTCCTTCAAAAAAGTTTTATATTTCCTAACGGTTCTTCTTTTCTTGGATTTTAATTATTTCTTATTTAAGAATAGAAAGGACTTAGGGAAAATTTCTCCCCCTTCCATCAAGATACTGTATTTGTACGCGATCCTCCCTTGTTTTATTTGGTTATTTACGAACCTGGACAGGGTAATGAGCCTTGTAAACGCTCAGATGATCGTGAACAAATTTGTGCGCAGTTTTATCTTAAGTTTATTCGAATCTCCCGAGGATAAATTTCCTGCGAGCCATGTTTTCAATGAACCTTGGATCTTTCGGACCTTCTTCCTATTTTCTTTGGGTGCGATCGGTTATTGGCTCTATTTGAACAGAAAAGAAAAGACTGAGTTCACTCAAGCAAGAGGAGAAGGAAGGATCGATTCTCTACTTGCCAAATTACAGAATATCGGTTGGCCTAAATTCCTAAAAGATCCGTTATTCGCGATCACCATAATCGTTTTCTTACAATACATTGTTATCGATGCGAGTACGGGAAACAAACAGCTTAGACACGTATTCTACCCATTGCCTGCTCTTCTTACGATCCTTAGCTTATGGTCTTTTAGGTTAGTCCAAATTTCTGAAAAGAATAGAAAATTACTCTTCTGCGGAGTTTTCCTAGTTTTCTTACTTTGGGCCTCGAGTCTATTTGTGAGAGAAGGCGGATTACTCAGCCAAACTTATCTTTCCAAAAACCAATTTTGTTTAAAGGGATTCGACACAGCCACATTCCAACCGGCAAGAGAATTTGCGAAAGAGATAGACCCCCAAGGGAAATATATCGCATTCAATGCGTTCCACGATGAGGAGAACTTCCAAGTGGCCGGAAGGATTCTTGCCTCCGAGTTTGATCTTTTATTCAGACAAAAAACGGTTGAAAAGGGAAAATATCGCAACGATAGCAAATACAAATGGAAATCCTGGGACGAATTTGACAAAGCTGTGTATATTGGTCCTTCCTGCGATCTGCCTTCCAAATATCTTTCTAGAGCGGAAAGTTTAGGGATTAACTTGAACGCTATCAAAGAAATTAAACACCCTAATGGAGATTATTGTTTCAAAGAATTTCGTCTTATTAAAAAATAATCGGATCAAACCGAAATCCGTTTCGGTGAACGGCGCAAGGCATCGTGACTCATCCTTGGTTATTACCCACCATCATCACAGCGACACCTTCCGCCTTCTTTCTAATTTTTATTTATCTATATTTATACAAGAAAGAAGGACAGAAAGCTCTGCTTGCCTGGTCCATCTGCTGGATATTCCATCTATTAGGTTATCTAGGAAATATTATGCAAGTAGGAGGAGCGGACGCTTACAAATACTTTCCATCCTTCTCCATTGATTTTTTAAGAGCATTCTTTCAGTTTTTAGGATGTTTTTATTTTTTAAATAAACCTTTCACCAAACCATTTCAGGTTTTGTTTTCGTTAGCGGGTCTTTGGGCATTGTATCTGGATCTAGAAAAGATCACGAATGAATACTTGGCTTGGCCCATCTATATATTGATCGGTGGATCTCAAATTTATACCGGTATCATTTTTCTAAAGACCAAAAATCTGATCCCTAGCCTAGGCAAGATTATCGCAGGCTGGATCTTCATTCTTTGGGGGATCCATGTATTCAATTATCCTTTCCTGAAATTCCATCCTGAATTCGGTTATATCGGTTTTTTTATCGCCGGTCTGTTTAGATTCTCTTCTGCGATTGTGATCTTACTCGTATTCTTCGAAGAAACAAAGGCCGCTCTTTCTAAAACAGAAGGGAACTATAAGAAAATTGTGGACACCACATTAGAAGGGATCTGGCTCATTGACAAGTATGCAAAAACTAAATTCGTAAATTCTAAAATGGCAGAATTTTTGGGGATGAGTGAGAAAGAACTCATAGGTAAGAATCTTTACGATTTTATAACTCCTGATGCAACGGAAGCGGTAAATAAAAGGTTAGAAGAAAGAAAACAAGGGAAAGCGGAAGTTCACGATTTCTATTTCAAACGTCCTGATGGAGAACCTGTCTGGCTCTTGATGTCCACAAATCCGATCTTCGACGCCCAAGGAAATTATGAAGGCGCTCTCGCAATGTGCACCGACATTACGTTTTACAAAAAAACGGAAACCGCATTAAAAGAAAGTGAAAGACAACTCTCTACTCTGATCCGAAATCTTCCAGGAATAGCGTATCGTTGCGCATATGATCCGGATTGGACCATGGAGTTCATAAGCGAGGGGTGTTTTGAACTCACTGGTTATTCGCCTTCCGACTTCGTGTCCAACCGTACGATCTCTTTTGGAGAGATCATCCACCCGGAAGATACCGAAAGGGTGTTTCAAGAAGTTACGGAAGCTGTTAGTAAAAATCTGCCGTATCGACTCTTATACAGGATCCACCGTAGAAGTGGAGAAATACGTTGGGCATTCGAGCAAGGCTCCGGTGTCAGAGGCGAAAACGGTGAATTGATCGCCTTGGAAGGTTTTATCACCGACTTCACCCAAGTCAAACTTGCGGAAGAAATTATGGCAAACGCTCTACAGGAAAAAGACCTATTATTGAAAGAAGTCCATCACAGGGTTAAAAATTATCTACAGGTATTATCCAGCTTACTTTCCATCCAATTGGAGCAAGTAGAAGCAAGTAATCCGACCCAGGTGCTGACCGAATCCCAAAATAGAATATTATCCATGGCTTATGTGCATGAATCCTTGTACGGAAAACATAGGATTAGTGACGAATTTTTTCCCGAGTTCGTAAGTAGGCTTGTGGACAGCTTACTCAAATCATTCGGCCATAAAAAAGAAGAGATCCAAATTTTTCTAAATTGCGAATCATTGCCGATCAAACAAAATTCCGCGATCCCTATCGGTCTGATCCTGAATGAGTTAGTGACGAATGTTCTAAAACACGCGTTCTCTTTTAAAGCAGATTCCGAAGAAAAGATCATCAAGATCTCTTTTTACAAGGAGGGGGACTGGATCCATTTAGACGTTTCAGATAATGGAAAAGGAAAGTCCTCCGATTCTAAACAGGAGGATTCCATGGGTTTGGAACTTGTGGAACTTCTGACTAAACAGTTAAAGGGATCCGTAATCGACCTTTCCTCAAAGCAAGGAACTATTACAAGGATACGGTTCCCGGCCTCTAATTAAAATTTGGGAATCGCACGTAGGAGTTCCTACAGTTTTTGAAGGTCGCCCCCGCCCTAGCTTTGGGTGGAGGAGGAGGGCCCGTGGGAGAGCGCTTACACGCAATATCACAAAATTCGCCTCTTAACAATCAAATTTTGCAGTTCTCTTATGTTGGAATTCCAACACTTTTCGGCACTTAAACTCCTGTCGTTATCGCCGATGTTGGAGTTCCGACGTCTTCTATAACCTCAGGCTCTCGATTCGTTACTTCTCTAAAGGTATCAAAATACTTCTCGTGATTAGTACCCATGATCCGATCCCAAATATTAAAATACAAACTGTAATTACAGTTAAAATATTTATGGTGCATATTATGATGAGTAGTAGAATTATGAAGTCTTAATATTCTATTTTCTATAAAACCTTTAGGAAAAAGTTCGAAAGAAAGATGCCCTAAAACATTCAGGAAATTACTATAAAAGAAAAACACGATAAGGGCGGTCGTATGCACCGGTAAAAAAAGTATTACCAATGGAACGATCCCCGCTTCCACTACGGCTTCGTAAGGATGGAAAGAAAACGCGGCCCAAGGAGAAGGGTTTGTGGACTTATGATGGACCAGATGCATTCTTTTAAAAAGAAGAGGATGATGCATCAAACGATGAGTCCAGTAAAAGTAAGTATCATGCAGGAATATCAGAGCGACAATGCTGAAGAGAAGATAAGGAACTCCGTAATCTTCTACCTTATCATAAATAAAAGTCCAGCCGGCCTTCTTCATTAAGACAACTAAAATCCCGGAGGCGGCAAAGATCGCAAGCGAGATGGCCGAATATTTGAGTTCGTGGGAAATTTTATCTTTTTCCGGAAGTTTATTTTGAATGATCTTATGTTTAAGCTTATCTTTAAAGATCATCCAAATAAAAACATAAGCGATCCCGGCCATCAAAATATAGCGGAACCATAACATTCCTAAGGTCAGAAAATAATAGGCTGTATAGCCAATTTGATCCACGATCTCGTTCATCCCATTCTCTCCGTGTGCACACAGTTTACACGATACGACAAGGATTCGCCTATTCGAATTTTAAAATTCTCTAGCTGATTTCAAAATCGGCGGTACTTTTTAAGGATTCATCCCTACCACGGTTGCGGCGAAATTCGGTGGGTGTGACCCCCGTTAGTTCTTTAAATGCTCGGTTAAAGGGGCCCAGGGATTGGTAGCCCAAATCCATAGCGATCCGGATAATTGGGACTTCATCTTTTCCTGAATCCAAAAGGATCTCGCAGGCTTCTTGGATCCTGTAACGATTTAAAAAATCCGGAAAATTTCGAAAACCCATCGCCTGGTTGATCAGCCTTCGCAGTTTATATTCCTGTATTTCCAGATCCTCCGCAAGTTGCCCGATCGTCAGTCCCTCTTTTCTATAAAGTTTAGTTTCTTCGAATGCAGAGACTAATTTTTTCTTCAACGCCGGATCAGCATAAACCGCTTTTTCTTCTTTGTCCTCGGATTCTTCTGGTCTTGGATCCACCAAACCTTCTTTCAATTCGAAGACCAAATACATGAATGCAAGAATCAGTCCCCAAGCAAGGATCACGTTCGCCAGATCCAAAATTTCGGATAAGACCTTACCTCTTAAGATCAGATGAGAGAACATATTAAAAGTGATCACACTTCCGGTCATTAGAATATGGACTTCACGTAACCTTCTTCTTGCTTCTACAAGATCGTCTTTTCTCCCCGAATAGATCCGAATGATTGCGGCCACTACAAAGCCCAAAGAGAGAAGAGTCGGAATGATAATATGTGCGAGAACCGTTTCAGAAACGATAGGCCCTCTCATATTGATCAGATCTAATACAGGATAGACCGACCAAGCGGAGACCCCAACCTTACTGATAAGCAAAAGCCAATGCCAATATTTGATCTCGAAATGATCTTCAAATATTGCAAGGCTGATCATCCAAAAGAAAAATGGCAAACTGATAAGGCCGGTAAACAGGAATACGCGGATGGAATAAGGGATCTTAAGATCAGGATCTAAAGATAAAAGGATATAACATACGATCCCGAAAGAAAAACCTCCCGCGATACGAATCCTAAGATCGTAATAGTATCTCCATCCGAGAAGTCCGATGATAAAGATTAAATTCGAAAGACAGAATAAATGTAATATGTCCGTGATCTGTGAGATCAAGTGAGTTCTTCCAGTTTTTCCAATTCTCCCCAAAAGTCCTTAGTTTGTAAACCAGGAAGAAATTTCCGGATCAAACCACTGTCAATAAAACAGTCCTCTCTATCCATCTTTTCCTCTGGAACAACCTGGATCTTGCCGTGATCCTCTAAAAATCGGAAGATCTCTAACCAAGTATGCCATTGCCCATCGGTTAAGATCAGCTCGGAAGGCAGGTCATTTCCGGAGTAAGATAGAAGCAAACGTACCGCTTCCGAAATATCGTCCCCATGAATTAGATTCAATTGGCGTTTTGTTTTTTTAACCGAACCCTTTCTTGCCCAATTTGCCGGATTTCTATCTGGGCCATAGATCCCGGAAAGACGGAGGATCCTGCCGCCACGTTCCAAAAATCGTAGCTCGGTTTCGTAACGATCATGTGTCGGATCTAACGGTGTTTTTTCAGTGATATCTGGAGAAAACCTTTGGTAGATACTAGTAGATCCGAACATCCAAACTGTTGTGGAGATTGAGAATATAGTATCGAAAACCTGATCCCTATTTGCGAGTTTCTGGACGGGGAATGTGATAAGACTCGCGTCAAATCCCGAGCCTTCATTCTCTTTACGAAAATTTTCCAAAGCAGCCGCATCGGATAGATCCAGCAAAATGGAACCTTCTACTTTTGTTTCCCGAGAAACTCCTAAAACAGTATTCTCTTTTTGCAATGTATTTAGGATACGTAAGCCGGTATATCCCAGCCCGAAGATAGCAAATTTAGGCATTACTCCAGACCGAGTCTTTTATAGATCAATCCCACCTTATCCAGATACGGTGAAATTTGGAAGATAGAATCCAAATCTCCAGGTTTTAATACCTTCTGCACTTTAGGATCTTCAGCTAATCGAGTCTTCAGATTTTGAGAAACATCCGCCCAAACTGCCATCGCATGGCCTTGCACGATCGTATATGCCTCTTCTCTTGTGATCCCACCCTTCTCAATCAAGTGGAGAAGAACTTTTTGTGAGAAGATCAGACCTCTTGTAGTCCCCAATGTTCTTTCGATCGCATCCGGATACACATGTAGATTTTTTACTACGAATAACATTTTATCCAAAATATATTCAAGAGCGATCGTAGAATCCGGAACCACTATCCTTTCCGCAGAAGAATGAGAAATATCCCGTTCATGCCATAAGGCTACGTTCTGCAAAGCGGTAGAAACGTTAGAACGGATCACTCTAGAAATACCGGAGATCCTTTCACAAATCACAGGATTTCTTTTATGAGGCATCGCAGAAGATCCCTTTTGTCCCGGAGAAAAAGGCTCCTCTACTTCCCTACCTTCGGTCTTTTGTAGAAGACGGACTTCGGTTGCAAAACGATCCAAACTTGCAGCAGTAACGCCTAACGCGGACATATAAGCTGCATGCCTATCTCTGGAAACCACTTGGGTCGCGATCGGATCAGGCTTGAGCCCCAACTTCTCACAAACGTATTCTTCGATATCCGGTTCTATATTGGAATAAGTTCCTACCGCACCGGATAATTTACCGACCGCTACTTCTTCTTTTGCCAGAGCCATTCGCACTCGGTTTCTTTTCATTTCTTCGTAGAACAATGCGAATTTTAAACCGAGAGTCATAGGTTCGGCATGGATCCCATGAGATCTGCCGATACAAGGAAGATCTCTGTATTGGATCGCCTTCTCCTTGATCGCCTCGATGAGTTGGTCCGTTTTTTTTAGGATCAGATCCATCGCTTGGACCATCTGCACGCAAAGTGCGGTGTCCCCGATATCGGAAGAAGTAAGACCGTAATGTACATGGCGACCGGCAGGTCCGATATAAGAATTCATATTCGTTAAGAATGCGATAACGTCATGGTGGACCTTGGATTCGATCTCTAAAATTTCGTCCACGTTGAATCTTGCCTTGGAACGGATCTCTTCGAAGTCCTCCTTAGGGACCTCTCCTTTTTTCATCCGGGCTTCGGTGGCTAATATTTCGATCTCTTTCCAAATATCGAATTTGTTCTCCAATTCCCAAATTTTAGAAATCTCCGGATTCGAATACCGATCAATCATTCCAGCGTCCTCGGGGAAATATCCCCATTGATAGGATTTTTATCCGGTGCTCATACGTAAATCATTTTGGTTCGTACAGAGCACACGGAGTTCACAGAGCCTAAAGGAAAAATAGGAAGAAAAATGGGTCTCGTAGGAGTTCCAACAGGCCTCTCTAAGACTCTGGGCTTTACTCAGCTAAACCCTCAGTGTTCTCTGTGCGAAATAATGTTTTCTAACCTAGCTCAAAAGAGCTTACGAATTCTTTGATCAGATTGATATGATCCACTTCCGGAGAAGGGTTTTCCTTGCTAGGCTCGTATAGATGTTCGTCGAAAACATGATAATCGAAAATTTTGAGTTCGAAGTCGGGGATGGTGATGATGATATTTTCGGAATGGATATCGAAGATCAGTTTTTCTTCGTTCGCAAGATAACGGGTGACTTCAATAACTCTATGGAAGTCCAAGGCGATCTTTTTGAGTTTGGATTTACTGATGATCCCGAATCTATGCGTATCAAAGTTCAATTTCCATTTGGGAAAAAGTGCATCCTGGATCGGGTTCTGCCTTACCTTCTCATTCAATCGGATGAATTCCTTTAGATGTTTTCCTGGTAATAAATTTTGGTTATCGCAAGGAGTGAGTGTGACCACAGGAACGCCGAATGGACTCCTTCTGAAACGTAAGCCCATAAAAAATCGAGTGGGAAGCACAAGATCGGGGATCAGACTTTTTAATTTCCAATAGTGTAGTCTTTCCAATCCTAAACGAGCGAACTTAAAACGGATCTCGTCCCTTTTGGATTCTCCCCAAACTGATTTTTGCAAATGATGCATTAAACCGATCTCTTCGGTTTTTAAATAACGTTCTAGGTTATTCTGCACTTCTTTATATAGAGAACCGAAAATTGGATCGGAAGGAAGTTTGGATTTTCCTATTTTGACTACTTGGTTCCAAGGAAGTGTATATACGAATTTATACGACCCCCTTCCTATATAGTTTTCGGCGGCAAGAGGCATAAAATTATCCAAAAATTCCCGTCCGTATCTATGCGTTATGCGAAACACATGAGATACCGGAAAAAGTTTTTCGTATAATTTTCGAGCTAAGCCGGATTGCCTAAGACGAAAGTCGATAGGTAGATCCTCTTTAGGGATCTGAGAATCCGCTCTGTCCGGATCGAAAAATAATTCTTTATCCAGACCTTTCTCTAAGATCTCGATAAAGCTGGGAATTCCGGGAGAGTTCCAAAAATTCCGGATCGCCTCTCCGAATTCGCTGAATCTTCCCTTTTTCGCCATTAAAATCCCAAACCTTATTTGGAATGGTAGTACAAGTCTCTTTTGTAAGTAGGAAGAGCCGTTTTATTCTTCTTAGCGTTTTCCAATGCCTTGTCTTTTTCCGCATCGATCCACCATAAGGACTTTGCCGCGCCTTCTCCGGAATATCTGGAGAGAGGATTTTCCGGTGTACCGAATCGATTCCAATACAGGACTCTTGTGGATTTAATTCCCCAAAGAAGAACGTATGGAACCTCTTTCGTTAAGATCCTATCTATCTTCTTCAGGATTTCCGTTCTTTTTTTAATATCGAATTCCGTTTTTTGCTGCTCGATGAGTTTATCTACTTCCGGATTTTTGAAACCGTTATAATTGTTCTGCCCATTCTCATTCGCGTATTTGGAATCCCAATGATGTTCCGGATCCGGAAAGGAACTTCCCGCTCCCCAAGCAGCCCAAGTAACATCAAAATCATATTTATCCATCCTCTCCGACCAGTTGGCAAGATCCGTGCTTTCGATAGTGACTTGGATCCCCAACTCTTTTACTCTTTCCATGAACAGAGTAAAATATTTTTCCACACTTCTATCTCTTTCCAGGATATGGATCACGAATTGTTGTCCGTCTTTTTCCAGGAACCCTTTTGCATTTGGTTTCCATCCGGCTTCCGCAAAAAGTTTTTTAGCAGCTTCCGGATCGTAATCGATCGGAGGATTCGGTAATTGTCCTTCTTCCCATACGGATCCGTAATAAGAATCGGTGAGTTGGTATTCTCCGAACGCGAGTTTGTCCACCATGAGTTTTCGGTTAACCAAATGAGCAATCGCCTTTCGGATACGAACATCGTCAAAAGGTTTTCTTCTCATATTGAATGCCCAACCCTGAAAGCCTGACTTTTTATCGTTATAGATCTTTTGTTTTACGATATAATTCTTATCAAAAGGTTCTCCGGTCGTGTCCTGTACCCAAGTCGCCGCCTTATAAACAGGATAAAGATCTATATCACCTTTTTTGAATGCTTGGAATGCGACCGCATCGTCGTTGAATACTTTGAAGATAAGTGTATCGAAATTATCCGTCCCTTTGTAAAAAGGATAAGCCCTCATCCAATAATCGTTCCTACGTTTCATTTTTACGTAGATCCCTTTTTTAGCTGACTGCAATTCATACGGTCCGGACGTAACAGGAAACTCGAAATTCTCCTTATTAAAATCTTTTTCGGCATAATAATGTTCTGGCAGAATAAAGAAATCGTATGCGATAAATTCGAAGTTCTTCCAATGGACCTCTTTTTGAGTGAATTCAACTTCGAATTCATTTACTAATTTTGGAACTTCGAAACGGGAAAGATCGATCCGATGAAGCGCAGTATTATTCTTCTTATTCATGATGGTTTCATATGTGAATAATACGTCCTTCGCGGTGATAGGTTTGCCATCACTCCATCTGGCGTTTTTGTCCAGAATGAACGTAAAAGTTTTTTTATCCGAAGAGATCTTCCAGGAAGAAGCAAGTTTCGGAAGAGGCTCCAGAGTAATAGGATGTCTATCCAAAAGTGGTTCGAACATTTGAGTGAAAATTTCAGCCGTGGTGGAAAAATTTTCCAAATACCAGTTCAAAGATTTTGGATACTGGTGACTGTAGATCCTAAACGTTCCTCCCCTTTTTGCGTTCGGAGAAGTGGAAGGATTCGGTTTCCTTAAAGCTTCCGGAATACTATTCGGATCTCCGTCCCAAGGAAGATCTTCGGTTGCTACGGAAATTTGGACTTCTTCCTTTTCTTTACAGCCGTTCGATGCGAACGTAATTATGGATAATAAAAGTATAAAATAGCAAATTTTCAGTAATTTGGAATTTCTTAGAGTAACGTTCAAAGCACACCTCTTAGGAATGTTCGTGTTCGAAAGCTTCCGGGAAAACCCGATTTCAGGCAAACTTAAATGTAAAATTTTCGATGAAAAGATAGTAGGACGAGACCTATCGTTAATCCTTACTTGACCCTATGAGCAAAAACCACATCCGGGATTCGTTTTAAGTTGCCTAGGATCTCCTTCAATTGGTCCAAATGTTCCACTTCTATCATAAAGCGAGCCATCAAAGTATCCTTTTGCACTGTAGAAGCTCCAGCCTCGAGGATATTTGTCTGGGTCCCGGAGATACTTTTTACCATTTCCAAGTAAATTCCCTGGCGATCCTTTGCCTTCACTTCCACTCGAACCGGCACCGGTTCGGTTTGTCCATAGTCCCAATCCACTGTAATCTGTCTGAGCTGTTCTTCTTCTCTTTGTTTTAATGCAACACTACAATTCTTTTTATGAACAGATACACCTCTTCCTCGAGTCACGAAGCCGATGATCTGGTCTCCGGGAAGAGGAGAACAACAACCGGAAAGCCTCACTGGAATATCCCTTAGTCCAGCGACTAAAATTTTTCCACCGGCGACTTGTCCCTGCGCTTGAGTCTGTTTGGAGACTTTTTCGGAAGGTTTACGTTTAAGTTCTTCGAGTACTTCCGCATTCAGAGTAAGTTCCGCTGCATTTTCGGCACCGTGTTCCAGATCTTTGCTTGTCTCTTCTCTGAGTTTTCTGAAATAAGCGCGTAACTTTTGTCTGGCAGAAGGAGTTTTAACAATACGAAGCCAGATAGGAGAAGGTTTGGACCTTTTATCCACAACTACTTCAACTTGGTCTCCACTGCGCAATTCGGTACGAAGGGGGATCATTCTACCGTTGATCTTGGCTCCCTTACAATGCAGACCCACATCCGTATGGATCCTGAATGCAAAGTCTAAAACCGTAGCACCTTTCGGAAGTTGTATGATTTCTCCCTTAGGAGTGAAAACGAAAACCTCGTCCTCGTGAAGATCGTATTTTAATTCTTCTAAAAATTCTTTAGGATCTAAAGCGGAATCCTGCCAAGTCTGTAGAACTTCCAACCACTTCACGGTTAGATGTCTTTCGTTGGCATGAGTTTTACCTTCTTTGTATACCCAGTGAGCAGCGATCCCATATTCAGCGATCGCATTCATCTCCGCGGTTCGTATCTGGACTTCCAAAGGTTTTCCATCAGGACCGATCACAGTGGTATGAAGCGATTGGTACATATTGGTCTTAGGAGTCGCGATATAATCCTTAAATCTTCCCGGAACGGGGGACCAAAGTGTATGCACAATCCCTAATACTCCGTAACAATCCTTGATCTCGTCCGTAACGATTCGGATCGCCCTTAGATCGAAAATTTCGTCGAAAGTTTTTTCCTTCGTTTTCATCTTACGATAGATGGAGAAAAAATGTTTTGCCCTTCCTTCCACGTTCGCGTTGATCTGAATTTCTGCGAGTCTCTGTTTTAGGATGAGCTGTAGTTTTTCGATATACTCTTCTCTTTCCGACTTTTTGGCGCTGATCCTTTTTTTAATGTCCTGGTATTCTTCCGGAAAGATGACTTGGAAAGCGAGATCTTCTAGTTCGGATTTGATGGAGTAGATACCGAGTCTTCCGGCAATCGGTGCATACAAGGAAAGAGTTTCGTTTGCGATCCTTCTCTGTTTTTCGGGAGGTTGAAAAGAAAGAGTCCTCATATTATGGGTCTTATCAGCTAGTTTGATCAGAATGACCCGAATATCCTGGATGGTCGCAATGATGATCTTTCGTATATTCTCCGCAGCTTCCGTTTCTTTGGACTGGCTTTTGATCTGGGAAATTTTAGTCACACCTTCCACAAGTTGTGTGATCTCCGTCCCGAAATCCCGCACCATTTCTTCTTTTGTGTATTTAGTATCTTCGATCACATCATGAAGAATTCCGGCGGAGATTACTTTCTCATCCAAACCTAATTCGAATAAAATAAAACCTACTTGGAGGGGATGAACTATATAAGGTTCGCCCGAAAGACGGAACTGTCCTTGGTGGGAATCTTCCGAAACTTTATAAGCCTTTTCGATCAGTTCCAAGGCTTCGGGGCCCATGGTTTCCCGAACCCCTTCGATTAACATTTCTTTGGTGGCAGGAGCCTTAATGAATCCCATGTTCTTATTAGGTCCTTATATCCAAACCTAGATCCAAAAATCTGGTGGTATGAGTCAGATATCCCATACTCACCCCTACTCCGGGAAATTCGGACAATGCTTCCAGTTTTTCAGGAGTGATCCCTCCGGAACATTCTATTAGGATTTTAGGATTTTTTTCTTTTGCCCTTTGGAACGCTATTCGTGTATCGGGTATATTAAAATTATCTAACATTAAAACGTCCGGTTCCGCTTCGAGAGCGTCTTCCAATTGGTCCAAGGAATCGATCTCGAGCTCCACCATTCTTCCGGGAAAATTGGATCTGATCTTTCCAACGGGGATTTTTGCCGATGCGAATAATGCCAAATGATTGTCTTTGATCATCGCCATTTCGGAAAGATCCAATCTGTGGTTGGCACCTCCTCCGCAATACACAGCATACTTTGCCAGTTTCCTGTATCCCGGAAGTGTCTTTCTTGTATCCAAGATCATTATCCCTTTAGACCCGTACTGATCCACGATCTTTCGAGTTGAAGTGGAAATACCGGAAAGATATTGTAAGAAATTTAGAAGGATTCTTTCAACACGCAACATGGAGAGGAGGCTGCCTTGGATCTCGGCGACCTTGTCTCCTTTGACGAATTTTTCTCCATCTTTAAAGAAGAAATGAAACTGCAAATCTCCCGCTGAAAGTTTTGAAAGAACTTGCGCGACCCCGCTCCCGCAAAGAATTCCTTCTTCCCTTGCATTTAGATATGCGATCGCCTTTTGGTCCGGAGAGAATAAGGAAACAGACGTTATATCTTGATCAGGACAATCCTCATCCCAGGCCATTTTGGCCAGGGGATAATAATCCTCTGCACTCGTCTCTGCTATAGGCTTAGTGTAAGCCCTCTTCACTTGGAATTCACCGCTAAGTAAAACTGTTTCGGATTATAAATGAGGATCAAGCGGAATTCGAAAATTTAGATCCTGACAAAAAAGAAAGGCCCGGAAAAATCCGAGCCTAGCATGTGTGTGAGTTGCTAAAATGTTAGACCGTATTAACGAGCTTCTTCGTCGCTTTCCTGCTCACCTGAATCGGAAGGTTGCTCATTTTCTGTGGAAGGTGCCGGAGTAGAAGGCTGTTCTTCTTCCGGTTCCGACTCATCCGTAGAGGCTGCAGGAGGAGTTGTAGTCTCTTCCTTTTTCTCTTCCGGAGTAGATGCCTCTACTTTATCGCTACCTGTCGGCTTTTTCGGAGCTTTTTTCGGATCGAACTTAGTGGATCCTTTGGCAGGCGGAATTAGTAATACTTGTTTTGGATAGATCAAGTTTGGATTTTTGATCTTGTTACGGTTCGCTTCGTAGATCCGTTTCCAAAGTTTAGAAGTACCGTAATGTTGCTTGTAAGCGGAAATTCTCCAGAGGCAATCTGCAGGAATTTTCTTACGAACTACGTATTTTTTCCAACCTTCGGGAAGTTCTCCGGAAGAAGAGGATACCGTATCTTCTCCTTTTTTAGTAGAAGGAGTAGAATCTCCTGCATCCCCTTTGCGACCTGCAACGGAAGATCCGGTGCGTAATCTCTCTGCAATATCGTCAGACTGGTCTACAACGATACGGGAAAGTCGAATCGCTTCTTCGGATCGGGCAATAGAATCTTCGTATTTTTCGGAAGAATATAACTCTTCTGCGGAAACTAAAGACTCATCGGCTGCTTTTAGGTTCTCATCCGCTCTTTGGTAAGAAGTTTGGAGATCCTTGCTTGATTTCAGTTTGGATTGGTCTATCGTAGCCAGTTTGTCCTTGGCTTTTCCGATAGAATCTTTTGCTTCTGCCTTCTTCTTGAGTGCGTAAGCTTGGATGTTTTTGGCGACAAGTTCTGCTGATTTTTTACGGATATCGTCAACTTCGGAATAACCTTCTTTGATCTTTCCTTCGTCGATCTTACCTTTTGCAGCATTTAAACGTTCTCTCGTTTGGGCCACTTCAGGGTCGCCACCACCGGCATATCGATCCGCATCATCCAGATTTTTTTCGATATCTGCAAGAGAATCGATTAACTGTTGTTTTTGAGAAAGAGCCAAAGATTTGGCATCAGTTGCCGCCTTTTTGGACTCCAGATATTTTTTATTACTTTGTTCGTACTGATCGAAAGCAGCTAGACGGGTCTTAAGTTTTGCGTCGTCTCCGGATTCCTTAGGATAGGATTCCAAAGTGCGGTCCGCATTATCTCGAAGAGTGTCCCCTTCTTTTTTAAGCTCTACCGCATTATTATAAGGTTCTGCGGCAAGTTGGGAAGCATACGCCTCATCCGCTTCATTGATCGCGGTGCCGGCCTGTGCCTTGGTCTCCTCGGTCAATTGAGGATAAGATCTTTCTAATGCATCATACGCCTTACTTTTTGCGTATTCGGCGCTTTTTTTGGTTTCGCCCAGGTCTTCATTGGAAGCTTTTTCATGAGCGGTCAAAAGACTTTTGCGAGCTTCCTCAAATTCTCCGGAAGCATATTTTTCTGCGCCTGCATCTTTAGCGCGAGTGATAGCGGTTTTTGCTTCCGCTAATTCTTTTACGGGTAGTTCTGAACCACAGGCAACTAGGAATCCTAAAACTCCCAGTACCAATGATGGGAACGATATAGCTCGAAAAGTTTTCATTTGTTTTGCACCAGCCAGAGGAATCGTTTTAATATGCCTTATTTATTTAAAGGCAGCGACAGCGTCAGCTTCGTTATCAAAGATCTCAAAGAATGACGTTAATTTCGTTAATTCGAATACCTTTCTAACGGAACCCGCAACGTTGATAATTTTAAGTCCACCCTGGTATTTTTTTAAGTTAGAGAGGCTGGAAATCAAAGCACCGATTCCGGATGAGTCGATATAAGAGACCTTTTCCAGATTGATAATCGTATAGTATTTCTGCTCTTCGATGAGCTTTGCGATCACATCCTTAATCTCAGGGGCATTGTATAAATCGATCTCCCCATTGATGTCCAGAATGACGATGTTACCGCTTTCCCTTCTGGTGATTTCCATAAAAAATCAGCAACTCCTTTCTTTATCTGTATGAACCATCCTACAATAGGGGGGTCATTCTCTATATAGTCAACGAGAAATTTCCGCTCTTTCGTACAAATTTTTCCATTTAACGAAAAACTCACTGAAATTTCCAACTTCGATGGAATGTCTGAGTTCTTTCATGAACTTTTTCATAAAATACAGATTATGGTACGTGCTCAAGGAGAATGCACTGAGTTCTTTCACGTGATGTAAGTGTCTGATATACCCGATACTGTATCTTTTGCACACTTTACATTCGCATTTCGGGTCCATCGGCTCATCTGAGAACTTCCATTTTTCGTTTCTGAGATTCACTTTTCCTTGAGAAGTGAATACTTGGCCGTTTCTCGCGTTGCGGGTAGGAAGAACACAATCAAACATATCGACTCCGTTTCGGACTCCTTCCAAAATATCCGGAACAGTTCCAACTCCCATCAGATATAATGGTCGATTCCTGTCGGTAGAGGAGGCAATTCCTTCCATCGTGCGGATAAAATCAGGCCTGGGTTCTCCAACAGAGAGACCTCCGATCGCGATTCCGGAGAACGGAAGTGAGCGGATTTTCTCCAAACTCTCCAATCTCAGATCCAAATTTGTCCCGCCTTGGAAAATCCCGAAGAGAAATTGATTTCGTTTGTCCTTCTCCCAATAGTTCACGGCTTCTTCTGCCCAACGATGAGTCCGATCCAGAGCATCTTTGATCCGAGAAACAGTTCCGTCTCCTGGAGGACAATCGTCCAAGACCATCATGATATCGGAACCTATGGATCTCTGAATATCTATCACCTTCTCAGGAGTGAAAAAATGAGGACTGCCGTCGATATGAGAACGGAACTCTACTCCTTCTTGTTTGAATTTCACGAGAGAATTCAGACTGAACACTTGAAAACCGCCGCTGTCGGTGAGTAGAGCCTTTTTGTATGAAACAAAGTTTTTGAGCCCACCGAATTTTTCCAAAACCTCGGTTCCTGGGCGAAGATAAAGATGATACGTATTTCCTAAGATCAGTTCGTAACCTAACTCATCTAAGTCGTCCGAGTCCAAGGACTTAACGGCTCCTCTTGTACCCACAGGCATGAATACAGGCGTTGGAATTTCTATTCCGTTGAGAGATAAGGTTCCGGTGCGAGCAAAAGAATGTGGATCGGAAGCTCTGGATCTAAAGATCATTTTTTGTTCGGACAATTCGGATCCAAACAAGTACCGTAAATATTCAGACTATGACCTGTGATCTTAAACCCGTTACTTGCAGCAGCCTGCTCTTGCAACTGTTCGATCCTTTCGTCCATGAATTCTACGATCCTGCCGCAGTCTCCACAGATGATATGATCATGATGAGTATGGCCTATAATATGTTCGTAGTACTTATAATCTTGGCCGAAATTATGCTCTTGTAATAATTTCGCTTCTACCATGATGGAAAGTATCCTGTAGATAGTGGCCTTGGAAATTTTATCTCTTTGGTCCTTGAATTCTTCCAGAAGACTTTCTGCGGTAAAGTGATTGTGCAGCGAAAAAATACGTTCTGCAACTAACATCCTTTGATTGGTGATCTTCAGGCCCTTCTTCTGTAAATACTCAGAAAAAGTTTTCATCTCCATCCGAATGGAATCGTCTACGGTTTTCAGGATTTCAGCTTCTCTGTCTTTGTTCATTTTTCAGGAGGAAGTATGAGCCTGTTTAAGATTTTCCTTTCGAACCAAGGAATCCGGGAAGGCTAACATTCTTTTTCCACAATTTAAGATCCGGATATGAGAATTATCAAGTGGAATTTCATTTTTAGGAAATGAAATACTTATTCTTCCTCACCTTCGATTTTGCCCGCTATAGAATAGTACCAGGCTCTTTCCATTTCTTCCGCGATACGGACTGCAAGAATTTTAAGTAATCTGGTCTGGGCCTGACTTTCCGTTTCCATGAAACCGACTTGGTCCGAGTAGATGATCCTCGCAGGAATCTCGGTCCTTTCTAAAGGAATTTTTTCCCCGCCTGCTTTTTGGAGTTCTACCTTGCAGACTACGAACATCTCTTTACTGAGCTGCTGTCCACCCTGATCTAAAAGTGCTCCCACTTGTTGGTAATGACTGATCTCTCCGTAGATACGATATGCGGCTTGGGACTTCTCTCTGGTCTGGATAAATCTTCCCCGATAATTGATCTCCTGTTTGACGAGGTCGGAGAGAGTGGTGTGCATTGCAATCCCATAGGAATTATTGCGAAAATTCTGCACATACACGGTACGTTTGGAATCCGGGATAGGAATCCCGTCGATTTTAGGAGGATTGCCGGGCTCCCGAGTCAAATAGGTACAAAAACCCAGGCAAAATACCAAAAGAATCGGAAGGAATATCCTCATATCATCAGGCTTTTCTCCAAGTATGAGGCTGCAAGAAAATTTCTCAGATTTCAGACTTTACAATTTAAGGGAATTGGATCTGAATTCGCAAATGGGAAAAAATTTCCTGAAAGTTTTTCCACAAATTCCGCAGATATACGGTTTAATATTCCTCCTTATTTTGTTTTTCGGGACGGAAGGAAGTGCGGGCGAGACAGGTCCCAAAATTTCCGTGGTCTCCCCCAATCTAAAACCGAGCGCCATTGTCCAAAAAAATATTTGGGACGATCTTACACCGGAGGTTTTAGCGGATCTCGGAAATTTAGGTTTTCCCATGGAAATGGAGACTCCGATCTCCGGTTCTTATGCGGAATATAGAGTGCATCATCTGCACATGGGCTGCGATTTTAAGACATTTCATACGAATGGGATTTCTGCCATTTCTCCTTTCCAAGGATATGTGGATTCTATTGGGCAATCCACAAAAGGTTACGGATCAAATATTATCATAAAGTCTTCCGGTTCTAATTTAAGGGCCAAGTTTGCTCACTTACTGGACTTCAAAGGATTTCGAAAGGATCTAGACCTTCTGCGGGAAGCATTGGCATTACTAAGCGGTGGAGAATTTCAGGTAAAACTTTCTCCAGGTTCTTACCTTCTCCCCAAAGGTGAAAATGTAGCAAGACTCGGAGAGTCGGGAACCGGGGTTAGTCATTTACATTTTGAATTACATTTACCTAATGGGACTTTAAACCCCCTTCCCTATTTACCTTTGCGAGGAAAAGACAGATATTCTCCGGAACTATTACTCTTATACGTGGACTCGGAAGATGGAGTTCAGGCCAGGATCAATTTGGAAAAAAAAGGAGAAGGTAAATTCGCAGTTCCCGGGAACCAAAAATTACATTTGGCGGGAGGTGTCCGTTTTAGATTAGGTGCCTACGACCTAATGACCTCACGGAACAAAAACAATCTTTTCTTTGCAGGAATTTACAAGGAAGATATTCCTTTATACGAAAGATCCTTTAGGGGAATGAGTTATGAAGAAGCAAGGGTCCACCAGGATATATTCGACTCCAACCGCTCTTCTTTAAATCCTCCCGTTTATGTGTATAATCTTTTCCCCGCAAAAGGACCGAGTATAGACCTTAGGAATTTCGAAGTAGGAAGTATAGTCAAACTCATACTTAAAGCATCCGACCATGCGGGAAATCACTCCATCCTTCCCTTAGAAATAGAAGTCGGGGTCGTAAATGGCAAAAGACCATCCATTACAAAAACTGAATTCACTTCTTTGGACGGTGTTCTGAAGATCAGAACTCCGGCAAAGACAACTTACGGCCAGGGCTCGTTACACTTCAAAAAAATGGAAAAGCCGGAAGACGACTTAAAACTTCCGGAAGGACTCAAATCAAAGGGTTCGATTTACGAATTAGAATCCTCCGATCTTTCCTGGGTGGGAGAAGCGGAACTAACCTGGAGAGGTGCAGCACTAGGTAAAAAAGACGGGATTTACATCTTCGACAAAGCTTCCAAAAAATGGTCCGCTTTAAAACAAAAAGGTTCGATTACATTACTCACAAAACTTGGGGCACTTGCAATTCTCACCGACGAGGCAAAACCTTCCGTTAATTATCCATTTTTGATCACAAGACATAGAAGGATCAAAGGCCAGGAAGAAGAAGGAATTGAAGAAAGATTATACACCGTTTCCGACACCGGTTCCGGGTACGCCGGAGGCGCAGAAGTTTTGCTGGAAGGAGAATTGTATCCAAGCGAATTCGATGCGGACCGTAAGATGCTCATCGTCAAATTCCCGAAAACTTTCTCCGCTTGGAAAAAGTATATGCTTCTCCAGATCCGGATTAAGGACAGAGCGGGTAACTTTTCGGATTGGTTTACCGATTTAGTGAGGTTTTAGGTTTAGAGACTCAGAGTTAGCAGAGTCACAAAGGTTTTTCACACAGAGACGCAGAGCCACGGAGAGTTTTTATGGAACGAAAAGTTAAAATTGCAATCATGATTATCGGAATTCCCATTCTAGTCGGATTGATTGCGTTAACTTTATTACCTGCTACGTATTTTTTGGGCAGATTTATCACTTCAAAAGAATATAAACAAGAGCTGGATCAAATTCCCAAAGACCAGTCTTACTTCAGGTTTCAAGAACCATTTTTAATGAATACTAAGGATTCGAAATTTATCAAATTTAAATTAGCCTTGGCTTACAAAGACCAACCCGCATTAACGATGGAATTAGCAAAAAGAATGACTCAGATACGAACCATCCTTAATATTATCATCGTTTCTAAAACGTCCGAAGAATTCCAGAGTATCGAATCACAATTATCGGTGAAAAATGAAATGGAGGCGACGATCAATCATCTTTTAACCGAAGGAAAGATTACCGGAGTGATCATTTCCGATATGGAAATAAAGTGAAGTTTTTTACTTTTAGTGATTTCGCAGCCCCCTGAAATTTTCAGATCGGGCCTCGCGCTGGGAAACGTTCGCACAGAGTTCACGGAGGTCACAGAGTTAATAACTCTAAAAACCCCCAGCGCTCTCCGTGTGCTCCGTACCTCTGTGCGAAAATAAAAAATCCCCACGAGATTGACTCGCAGGGATTTTCTAAAATCACAGAAAGAGATCTTTTTTCTCAGTCCTGGTTTTGGAGAGAGTATCTGCTAATTTGCAGAACCTTAAACTTAGTTTCCGCTCCGCCAAGATTCAAAGAAGCATTATCCCCCACTTTTTTACCTAAAAGCGACTTAGCCAAAGGAGATTGGTAAGAAATAATATTTCTTTCCGTATCCGCGTCCCAAGCCCCCAAGATAGAATAAGTTTGGTCTTCCCCGCTGGACTCGTTTTTGAGTTTTACGGTGGTTCCGATATTGATCCGATCCGTTTTCACATTGGATAGATCTAGAACGATAGCAGCTTTGAGTTCCGCTTCCAGTTTTTTGATCTGAGCTTGGAGCTGGACTTGTTTTTCCATAGCGGCTTTGTATTCCGCGTTTTCCCGCAAGTCCCCTCTTTCCTGAGCCTCTCCGATATCTCTGGAGTTTTCAGGCATCTCTACGTTGACCAAATGATCGAACTCCGCCTTTTTCGCGTTCAGAGCGCGGCGAGTAACAAGAACGGCGTTTTCCGGGATCCTTGCCAGAACATCCTCTTCCTCTTCTTCATCATCCTCTTCTTCCCAGATCAGATCCGGTTTTAGAGTTTGGATCAGAGACATCAATTTGTCTTTTTCAGTCTCTTCTATATAAGGAACTTCTCTATAAAGAGCGTAAACTTTGCGGATATATTCCGAATCTCCGTTTTGGATCGCCTCGCTGATCACAGCCGCCTCATTTCCGAAAAGGATCTCATGGCAGGTGTTCTTAAGTTTGGTCCCTTTTTCCTCTATCTTGTTCAAAGGTTTTAATAATCGAAGGACTCTCAGGATCAGATCCTGTCTGGAAACGTTCATCCACTCTTCTTCCCATGTTTTGAGAAGGATAGATTTTGCCACCCATAGGAATACTTCCGGATTTTCCTTAGCACGGCTGGATGCAGTTTCGATGAATAAATTTAATTCGGCAAACTTTCCGTCGGCTTCCAGCACGGAAACAACGTATTTGTTGTTCTTAACGGGAACTTCAAATAGAAGACCAACCAGGATATTGACCCAGTCGGAATGGGATTTTTTCACTAAGTCCACGAAAGACTTTTTGATATCCAAATTGCTGATCTTGGAAGAATATTCCAGGACTTCTTCTCTTTTCAGAGATTTAACGAGTTTGGAAACATCATCCAATTTCTGGTATCTTTGGAAATCATAAGGACTTCCGTCTTCTCCTTCCATAATGGAAGCGACTTCGTCCAGATATAAATAAGCGACGATCTTGCGGAAAGAATCGTGAGTTTGTTCTTCTTCGAAATAATGATGTGCGAAAGTATCGATCGCGGACTCAGCTTCTTCTTTATTGCGGAGAGCTTCGATCGCGATATCCAAACGTTTGGCCGGGTCGGGGTTGGCGTTGAATTTTTCCGTTAATTCTTCCGAGTAAGTAATCGGTTTTTCCCGATACCAAAGTTCGTCTTTTTTCTTAGGATTAAAGCCAAGATTATCCTCTTTTTTGATTACATTCTTAGCTTTATTCCACCATTTAGACCAATCCGCAGCAGGGATAAATTTTCCAGCGATTTCCGCCTTCATTTCCGCAACCAACATATGGTTTTCGAAAGAAGTTAATAATTCCTTAAAGAAACCAGGAACATCGTTTTCGAATAGAGAAACAACGGAAGCTTTATCTTCGTAGTATCTCACCCAAATATGATCCCCTTTCAAAGGTTTCAAGCTGGTGATCGCCATTTGGATGGAAAGTTTATGGTTCTTCTTATCTTTGAAGTCAACGAAGATAGAATCTCCGTTAGGCGAAATAGAGACGATCTTACCTACTCCCCAGTTCCTATGAAGAACGTAGTTGCCGGTATCGAATACGATATTTCTTTCGAAGTTGGAAATACAGACCTTAACCGGTTTTCTGTTGTTTCCCAACTCGGACATTTTTAAAAAATCTTCCAACAAACTATGGTTGGCATATTTCAGTTTATAAACGCGGATCAATTCGTTCCTTGCTTTGTTGGAAACAGGCTCATGATCCAGGATCTTTTTGAGAAGATAGATCACTCTGTCCCAATCTTCGGTGATCTTAAAAGGATCCACTAAAGGATAAAGATAACCTGCAAGACGGGTTTTCTCCCGATGACCTAAAAGGATCCGTTCTATCTTCTCGACAAATTGGATATCGTCGTAACTGTTAGATACGAAAATCGGCCAGATCTCTTCGAACTGTATATAATCTTTCGTCTTCGCAAAAGTTTCGATCGCTTGTTTAAGGTAAGCGACCGCTTTTTCTTTGTTTTCATCAAGAATTGCTAATGCATATTTTTTAGCGATCTCAGGGTTCTTGCGGTCTTGTTTCGCAAGTTTCTCCAAGATGGGTTTTAGCTCTTTGTTCTTTTTCAGTTTTTCAAGAGCTTCCGCTTTGAAACGAAGAGCGTAACGGTCCTCTCCGAACTTCAAAATATTGTCAGTGATATGTTCTATGATGACCCATTTACCGGCTTGTTTGAAAGAATCCAGTAGGGTCTTGAAGTAAGAAGCTGCGTCTATACTTCCTTTTTGAAGACCCAGTAATCCGAGCATATATCTTGCGGAGATACTTTCCGGATGATCTGCAAGATGTTCTTCCAATTTTGTTTTGGCTGAATCGATAAGACCTGATGATTGAAAGGATTCTATTAGATCGTCGTAAATTTTAAATTTAGATGCGGGAATGGAATTTGCGTCCGAGCGTACATATATCTCCTCGTTAAAAAGAGAAGTCAGCTTGTCCAGTTCGCTGGCAGGCTTAGTTTCCGCGGTTGTCGCAGTTTCGTTAGACATAGGAATTACTCCGCCGACGGGGTCGGCATTCAAAAATAGGTTCGGATGGGCGGTTTTTTTGTCTCTTAAGAGCCCTTTCAGATCAATTATAGCAGCTTAGGCTTATCCGTAAACTAGAATTTGGGCTTAGGCTTGTACAGGCGCCTTTTCGCTATTACTTAGGTATAAATTCACTGAAAAAAAGACATTTTTTGCGCACAGAGCACACGGAGGTCACGGAGTATGTTAAGGTTTAAATTTGCGTAGGAACTCCTACAACGCAAAGCCCTCAGTGCTCTCTGTGTTCTCCGTGCGAACTTCTCTCTCTTAAAACAAAAAACGCGGGAGGTTCCCGCGTTTCATTAGAGTCGGATATGAAGGAAAGGCTTATTTGCCGTTTCCACCACCTTCACACTCTTTCTCTGCTTTCACTTTCAACATCTTATCCAACTTACGTTTAGAACGGCAATCGTCCGCATCGAAATCGATAGAAGCTCCGTCGAAGTGAACCTCGAATACGTCCGATAGAACTCTAAGCTCGTCAAAGAAGAGGTATACGGTTTCTCCACTCGTATCGTTACGAGAGCGAATTTTAAATTGTTTGAATACAAGTGTTTTAACCTGAGGGTAAGAGTTTACGTCCTGAGGAACTCCTGTAGGAATTTCAAAAGTAAGAGGTCTCCAACCGATAAAGTCCAGATCTCCGAATTGGAAGATATGAGAATCACCTTTCCAATCCTCTAACCAACCTTCCAGATTGTATTCGTTACCTCGACCGCAAACCCAAACGGAAACCGCTTTTACGATCCCTGGGAATTCCACACCGTAGATCTTGAATTCTTTTCTTTTGTTGTTCGCATCCAAGTAAGCCATTTTACGAGTGATCTCGTATTCAGGAGTACGAGGAGGACGGATGGTAACGGAGTTGTCTCCAGGGAAAGTGAATGCAAACTTCACTCCCAAAACTTTTCCGGTTCCGGCGTCTACGTTCTTGATATCTCCAGGTTTTCCAGGAAGAAGTTTTACTTCTCTCAAGGCTTGCGCGTTGGAAGCAGCAGGTTGGTATTGAGCCTGCTGTCCTTGCGGAACTTGTGTGTCCTTATCGGTAGTAACTTCCCAACCGTAAGGAGCGGAACCCGAAGGATTATCCCAGGACTCCACAGTGATGGAGCGTAACTCCATCCCGCTTACGTCGATACCGGTAGGAGTTTCGATCCCGCCTTTTTTCTTTTTGATAAATTGCGCGCTCACGGTCCCAAGTAGAAGGATGGAAGAAATACCTACTGCTATTGCCGCGGTGATTTTAGTTTTTTTGCTGAGGTTTTTCATACATGTCCTACCGAAAGATCACCAATTGTCCTTAATTTCAGAACCAGGATACTTTGTATCAGATTTATCGGCACGAACTTCCAAATCATCCACATAAAAGTAGAAGCTTCCTCCCACTTCATGAACATCAGAGGTCACGAAAATGGAAACGAATCTTAGGTTCTTATCCAATAATGCAAATCTGGTACTTTGAGGAACAAATCCCGGAACGGTGGCAGTCAATTTTCTCCAGCCGAAATAGTCCAAACGCCCCATTCTAATATTATGAGTTTTTCCTTTATAGTCTCTCAGTTTAACGAACAGAGTGTGACGGAATTTTCTTCCCAGAGCCCAAATGGAGACCTGGCGAGCTTTTCCTTTTACGATATATTCGTGAGGAGGGAAAACTTCCACTCTATCGAATCCTCGATCGTTATAATAGGTTTTGATACCGAGGATATGGTTCTTTTCCAACTGGTCTCCACCATTGTCCGGAACGGTATTCTCGTCGAATACGTCGCGGATCAGACCTCTTTGAACCATCTTAAGAGTTTTAGTCTCTCCCAGGGGAGTAGTTGACTTAGCTCTCCAGTCTTCGGACTCCTCGAAGTTTTCGAGTATAATTTTCTCGAGGGGATCCGGTGCTTGGCCGCCTTGGCCGCCTTGGTTCCCTCCCGCAGGCTGCTGACCGGAAGTTCCGGTAATCGCCAAGAAAAAGAGAACGCTAGCTAATAAGTACGTCTTTTTCCCCATGAGAACATCTCCTAAAGATTTAGTGCAATCCAATCTAATTCCGAGAGGGAGGGATGTCCGTAATATCCCCATCCTGTATCAGGTTTTGGAACTTACGCAATACCTCGATCATCCTTCCGACACCTTCTGCCGGAATGAATATGGAAGATTTTTTACTATTGGACCATTCGGAAACTTTTAAATAGTATCCGTTCTCGTTCCGTTTTAGATCTACCAGAAACTTTTTGTTCTGGGTTGCGACCTTCTCCGTTAGGATTTCGGGGTCCAAATAGATTTCTCCTTCCCGTCTCTGTGTATAAATATCGGTAGCCCAAGTTCCAAAATTAGCCAAGTAAAAAGTTTTTTGCGCTTCAGGAGAAAAAATCGAAAATTTCGGACCGCGAGACCGAAAAGCCTCCCCCGGGTGAAGGAAATCCTCTAACGCCCGGCAGATTTTATGAGACATAATCGCTATTCTTTTTTTTTCGCACGGAGCACACAAAGTTCACGAAGAGGTTTTGTAGGAGTTCCTACAAACCAAACACCTCTGTGTTCTCCGTGATCTCTGTGCGAAAACCTTCTTCCCTTAGCGGCTTCGCGTGAAACCTAATGTTTTCGTTTATTCCAAACCAAGATCCCGATGATCCAGATATAGTTTAAGGCGAGAAGCCCCGCAAGACCCAGGACTCCCATATTGAACAAAACTTCTTCAGGATTGGAGATTGGTAGTAAGATCCGTGGTTTTTTAGGCGGATCGAATCCGAATTTTTTACAAGCTTCCAGAACCGCCTCCGTATAATACGAGTTCAATCCCGCAATATTGGAGTGGGAGAGAGACTGCCCTACTCTGGTGTTTTGTTTCTCCCAATCACATACTTTTTCGGAGAACTGTGGGCAGACCGCCCATGTTAGGACCTCATCCCCTTCTTTCCAATCGGAGGAGACCCAAGGCGCCACATGAAAATACAATGTTTTCTTAATAGAACCGGGAGTAGTCTTAGTGACCTGGTATTTATATAAAAACTTGGAATCCGTGAATCGGAAGATATGAGAATTGGAAACTCCGCTGTCTATTTGAAAGATAGTTTGTTCGGGAGATTTTAACCCCAGGAAAAATCCGAATGCATGGCTTAAATACAAGGCGGACACGGGAGCGGAGATAAAGCCAAGAAACAAAGCGAAAAATATACTGTTTCCGTAAAACTTAGTCAGCTTCAAGGTAAGGAAGAATAGTGGAAGAAATAAAAAGCCGAGGCAAGCAATGGTGGAGATCAAGGTCCCGAAAAGACCGATGGGCAAAAACAATGCAGCCATTCCGTTTACGAACAAGAGGCCCAAACCCAATAATCTCCAAGGAGGTTCCGGCTTTTTCGGTTTTTGGTTTTCCCAGTTTTTGACTAAGGCAAACATCTCCTCTTATTCTACGACGACAGAGGAAGAAAATCCACTCCAGATTTTAGCGCCCAGGGCCTCTAATGTGCTCGGATAGGCCAAAGAGAATAGTATCCCTCTTGTCCCTCTTAAATAAAATTTTTCCAAAATGATGATCCGGCTCTTACGTCCATCTTCTCCCACAAAATCGAAACTCGTTCTATATAAGTCCCCTTCTTTTTTACGGAGATAATTCCATTCTCTCATGGTCCTGGAATTGATCCCTCGGAGTGAATCCCAAACTAGATAGTAATTTTGTGCGTTAAAGATCGTTGGATGAAAATGAAGTGTTGTGCCGATCGTGAATACGACCCGATCCGGCCGAAAAAATAAGATACCTTCACTACTCTTTCTGTATTCTTTTTCGAAAGGAGAAGGTCCTCCTTCCACCGGAAAGTTTTGGTAGAATCTATGGACCTGCCAGAGATAATCCGAGTCTTCTCCCGAAAATTCCCGATCCTCATCCGGAAATAAGTACGTCAGATCCGAAGGAAGATCCAATGAATAAGCAAAGTCAGAACTTCTGATCTTTAAATTTTCTGGAGTCCAACAGCCGAACGGATCTGTGAGTCTTTGTAGTTCTTTCTCTTTATGGGAATATTGATCTAAATATTTCGCAAGAAGTTTTGCGGTCCTTTCATAACCTTCCGGCACCAGTTTTCCATATCTCAACCTGTAACAGTACATGGATCCCTTTAAGAGACGGATCGCCGAATACGGATTTGCATGCTTTTGCAGACTTTCCGCTTCGCTATAATGCAGATCCAATTCTTGTCTGTTCGGAAAGACTTCCTTATAATTCCGATCCAGGATCATCTCCACTTTTCCGTCTTTGTAAAAACGATAATTGCGGGATCTGGAATCGGTCTTCCAGACATAATGAGCGCTTAGACGAAACGCGGTCTGAAGTCTATTATATAGCAGTTCCTCTTTTTTTTCCTGATCTCCAAACCATGGTTGGCGAAGTAACGGATCTATTTCCTGGGCCGAGGCCGGTAAAACGAAAAAAGCAAGGAAGAAAAACAAAAAATTAATATATAATGATTTTATAATATATAAACAACTTACAAACGAATTTTTCGAAAACCCGACTTTCACTTAAAGAGACCTTCTAATTCTCTGAGTGCGCTGATACCTACGATTTCCATTCCGGGAATTTTTTCTATCTCCGCCAAATTCCCTTTGGGAAGAAATACGGTTTCGATCCCTACACCTTTCAATTCTTTCAAGCGTAGGGAAACCTGGCCAACGGAACGAACTTCTCCGGAGAGTCCGACTTCTCCAATGACCGCATATCCCGACTGTACCGGTCTTTCCGTATAACTGGAAAGTATAGAAGCACAGATCGCAAGGTCGAGTGCAGGTTCGTCCACTTGCAGACCACCCGCCAGATTCCCGAATATATCACATTCCGATAATGTATGCCCCAAGTATTTTTCAATTACCGCAGCAAGCAGTATAAGTCTTCGAGTGTCGGGACCTTCCGCCATTCTTCTTGCTTGGGAGTAATTGGTCCGACTCACCAAAGCTTGGACTTCTACACTGAGTGCACGGCTTCCTTCTAATACCGAGCTGATTACAGAACCGCTTTTTCCTTCCGTTAGCGAGCTGATAAATACCCTTTGTCTGTCTTTTACTTCTTTTAATCCGGATTCCAACATTTCAAAAACGGCAAGATCACCTACCGCGCCGAATCTGTTTTTTACGGCGCGAAGAAGTCTAAAATAATTCAGTTTGTCTCCTTCGAAGTACAATACCGTATCGACTAAATGTTCTAATACCTTAGGGCCTGCAATTGCACCATCTTTCGTGATATGACCGGTCATTAAGATCGGGATACCTGTACGTTTTGCCGTTTCCAAAAGCACTTGTGTACATTCTCTAAGTTGTGTGACGGTTCCCGCTTGGTTCGGAAGAGCCTCTCTTGTAAGAGTTTGGATGGAATCCACGAAAACTAAATCGGGAGAAACATCCTCGACCATTGCGGAAATATTCTCCGCGTAGGTTTCGGAGGAAAGAAGAAGGTTCTCTGATAGAACATTCATCCTAGCTGCTCTGAGTCCCACTTGAGCCGAGGATTCCTCACCGGATATATAAAGTATTTTTTTACCATGAGAGATCATACTTCTGCTGATCTCTAAGATGAGAGTGGACTTACCAACTCCTGGTTCTCCGCCTACCAGGATCAAACTTCCAGGAACAAGTCCCCCGCCTAAAACCAGATCCAGTTCGGAAAGACCCGAACTCAAACGTTTTGTATCATCGGAAGGAATGGAATTGATCGGAACAGGTTCTTTATAAACCGCGGATTTTTTATAACTGGGGGAAGAAGAAAAACGATCCCCTCCCGATTCTTCCACGATCGTATTCCATTTACCGCAGGATTCACATTTGCCCGCCCAACGGGAAAATTCCTGTCCGCAGGATTGACAAAGAAAGACTTTGGAAATTTTCTTTTTCAATGTTCGAATAAATTCTCCATTTGAAGCCAATCGATCTGATTGAATACGGGAAGACATTGGAACGCTTCTTGAGCGAGTTCATATCTTCCTTCTCTGATTAATATTTGAGTAAGCTTTTGTGATAGAGAAATCAGGAATAGAACATCTCCGGAAGCATATTCGATCTGATCCTTAGTGAGAGTTTGAGCTCCCCAATCCGAAGACTGATTTTTTTTGTCCAAAGTCTCGTCGAAAAATTCTCGGATAATATCTCTTAGGCCATGTCTATCCGTATACGTGCGAGCAAGTTTAGATCCGATCTTTGTACAAAAAATCCCCTTGGTCAGAATACCTAGCCTGTATCTTAAGAAGAGGGTATCCATCCTGGCAAAATGGAATACCTTGATAATACCCGGGTTTTCGAATAGTTTTTTGAGTCTAGGGGCCTCTGTTTGATCGGGCAGAATTTGCACCAGGCTCACCCTATTTTTAGAATCACAGATCTGGACCACGCATAGACGATCTCTTCTGGGATTTAAACCCATCATTTCGCAATCCACTGCCAAATGATCTTCTTCTAGATATTCATTAAATCTCTCTTCGGAAAGATCTCCCGGAAACAGATCCGGTTTATTGTTCGCGCGGTTAGATGCCATAAAGCCAAAATAATCGAACCGGATCTCAGGTCCGCAAGAAAAGTCCGACTTCCCCGACGGTTTTTTTCCTTTTCTATCTTTCGAATCAGTAAACCATCGTCCCAGAATGAAAGCAGTTTTGCGCACCCGTATCTATGAAGAAGAACAAAAGTCTCAGTTTGAGTTTCCGGCGGGAAGAGCCGAGACCAAGAGCAATTGCGGGAATTATAAGTTTTCCTTTAAATTAATCAAGTCTCAGGGTAAATCCACGTACGCTCCCGTTTTAGAATGGATCGCAGAAAAAAGACCTCCGGCAGGTTTGGAACTTTTAACCCTGGAATGGGAACTTCCTTCCCATGGGATTAAAGAAGGTAGGATTTTCAGACATGGATACCAGTCCTGGAGTCTATCCGCTTCCGAAAATTTGGAAGCCGCAGATATCTCTCCCAAATTAGGTTTTTTACAATTCTCCCAAGAAAATATCTATTCTGAACATTCCGGAGAAGAAGGCAACTGGATCTCGGAGGCTTACGTTATCCTATTGCCTAAAAACGAAGACTCTAAATTTTTTGCGGGAGCAATCTCCAAGGGAGAAGAAGGAGTTAAGTTTAAAATCCTGACTTCATCTTCTTCCCCAAAAACCTCCGACCATTTTTTTAGCGGAGATATTCGAGTCGTATACGATTTTTACCGGTTCGAGGATTTTAAAGGGAACAAGCTACCACTCACTCAGATCCGCGTTTCCAAATTTACGGGCGACGAAGCGATCTTTACCAAAAATTATTTTGCGGAACTTGCAAAAAACCTAAAGGTAAAACTTCCGGAAACTCAGGTGCCTACAGGCTGGTGTTCTTGGTATCATTATTACACCAAAATTTCGGAGAAGATTATTCTCCAAAATTTAAAAGAACTCAGATCTAAGAATTTAGGATTAAAAGTTTTCCAAATAGACGACGGGTATCAAGCCGAGATCGGGGATTGGCTGGAAACAAACGATCGTTTCCCCGGTGGAATGGGATTACTTGCCGAAGCGATCCGTTCCGAAAAATTACTCCCAGGGATCTGGCTTGCCCCGTTCCTCGTTCGCAAAAAATCCAAATTTTTCCAAAAATTCCCGGAAGCTGTCTTAAAAGATAGGGACGGAAATCCGGTACCGGCGCTTTGGAATCCGAATTGGGGAATGGATTATACTTACTGTTTAGATGTGACCCATCCCGCGTCTAAAGAATTTTTAGCCACAGTTTTCAAAACTATCGTTAAAGAATACGGATACAAATACCTAAAATTGGACTTCTTGTATTCCGCATTATTGCCGGGTTGGACTTACGATCGAAGCGTTTCACCTCACACTCGTTATGCGGATGCAATTAAGTTCATTCGAAAAGTGGTCGGAAAAGATATATTCCTCTTAGGTTGTGGAGCACCTATGCTTCCTTCCATTGGGTTATTTGATGCAATGAGAATTTCCTGCGATGTAGCCCCTTTTTGGTACAGAGAAAAGTCTAGAATTCTAGTAAAGGATAGAAATGGGCTCTGCACTGAAAGAGCGCTTATCAACGATATTACGAGAGCCTCCATGCATAGGACTCTTTGGTTGAATGACCCGGATTGCCTTTTGGTCCGAAAAAAGAAAAACAGCATGACGGAAGCCCAAACAAAGATCATGGCAAGTATCATGTCTGTCTCCGGGGGAATGTTATTCGTTTCAGACGATCTTTCCCTGGTAAACGAAGATCGTTTGGAATTATTACAAAAAAGTTTAGCTCTCCAATCCAAATGTAGAAGTAAAACTCCTCTTCCTGTGGGACTAGGGACCGAATTTTTTCCGAGTGCTCTCTACAATCCATCCGGTTATTTAGGGATTTGGAATCCAAGCGACGAGAAAAAGGAAATTTTACTCTCCTTATTCTTTCCTTGGGACAAAAAAAATTCCATAGATTATTGGACAGGGAAAAAGCCGGACTCCTTGGAAATAGATTCACGTAAAAAAGTTCTCAAAATTGAAATGGAACCTTGGTCCACAGTGGTCCTCTATTCGGGAAAACAAAGTTGACTCTTACTGAAATCGGGTTGAGAATAGACGTGAACGTGTCAGAAACTTTCTTCCAAAATTCGGAAGATCCAAGGCGAGGTGTATCAATGAAATTTTTTCACAAAATTCTGGGAATAGGTTTCCTAACATTCGGGATCCTACTCTCCCAAAATTGTTTTTTAGATACTATATCAAATTCCATTTCAAAATCTTCGGATTCGTTAGAAAGTCTTTCTAAATCCGTGGTTTCCGTAGTTTCTTCCGTTTCTTCTTCTTCCAAGGATGAGGCTGCGGAAAAAAAAGGATTTAAAAGAGATGTAGAAAATCTAACTGCAATTTATTTACAAACCGGATCCACTCGTTCTTCCGAATTCGAATCCGATCTGGCGGAACTCGCTTCTAAAAACGGAGTGACCAACTGGAAAAATTCAGAAAGCACTTATGTTTCAATCGGAAGAGGATTAAAAAAGGCAGGCGTGGGTGCGGAAGAATTTAAAAATTTTGCGGCAAACGTAAATTCTAAACCGGCGATCGTAAAAGCTTTGGAAAGAGGCTATCTTTCCCTCTAATTTGAGATCGAGCATGTTTAAGCGGCCTTTTGAAAAAGGTCGCTTATATCTTCTCCTTTTAATTCTCCCCTTTACCACCGTTCAGTCCCAAGAAACCTATTTGGATTTCATCTATGTGGATGCAAACACTGGACAATCCAGCGGGGGACATTCCGCACTTCGGTTTGAGGATACGGTTATCCATTTCCAATATTATCCCGACGAAATTTTTAGAGTAGTTCGCGAATCCTACGAGAGATTTTCCTATTCTTATAATACTTATTCCAATCGGACAAGTAAGATCGCGCGTGTAGGGATTTCGGAAAACGATCTGGATAAGATCCGGACCGGGTTTGAAAAATTAGCTCTTATACAATTCAAACATCTTAAAAATCTGGAATCCATTCGAGCGGATGTACAATTTCTAAAAGAACTCCAGTCACCGGAAAAAAATATAGGAATCAAAACGTTCGGATATTTTAAAAAAGAAGAAGGAACCAAAATTTCCTCCCTAAAGGAAAAGCTGAACTCCGCACTCGGCAAAGGTTGGCTGGGAAAGATACGGACCCAGATCAAAAAGGAATTAAACTCAGCTTTCACCGACGGAAAATTCAAATTATTCTCCGAGGCTCCTTCCGTCCAAAACGGAAACTATCCATTTTATAAAGAAGGGATTTCATCCTGGTTTTTACCCAGACTAGAAAAACTTTCCGTTTTAGAGATCCTAGATTTGGAATATTCTCTAGATCCCGAAGCGATCTTTCTCTCTTCTGGTAATTCCTTAAACGAAGAAGAAAGAATAAAAATTGTTTCATTACGAGACTCTCTAGAATTTTCTATCATCGAACTTATCAAAGAAGAAAACTCAAACTGGGGTCATAGTGTACTCGTTAATCTGGCAAGATATTTAGTCTTAGAAAAAAGTTTAGAGGACGGAAAACTTTATTTTTTAGTAACCTTCCCTGAATCAGTTTCCCAAATCACTCCCACTACTTGGTCCAAAGATAAAAGAGGAGTCCAAGCAAGTTCGGAGCTATTATTAGAAGCCTCAAAAACGTTCAGGGAAGAAAGACTAAAATCGGAAAGTTTAACGGAGGAAAACTATCTCACTTGGGAGGATCTGGAAAACAGGGATTGGGAATTAAGAACAGGGTTAAGCAGAGGAATTTCGATCCGAAATACGTTCGATAGACTTTCTCCGGATCTTTCCGGAAGTTTCGTGTTTTCCTTTCCAACTCCGGAATCGCAACTGATCTCCGAATACTTGCACCGTTCCGAAAAAGAAGAAGAAGCATATTATGAGAACTTGAAACGTTTTTATACTTTCAAACTCATCACCAAAAACTGCACCTCCGAGATCTTTGATTCCTTGGAATTTATCTTAAACGAAAAGGATTACGAAACGGTTCTTGGAAAAAGAATAGATCCGCATTCTTCCCTTACTTTTATTCCATTTATCGCATACGATTCCATAACCGAAAAATGGAATGTAAAGGAAGAGACCTTGGAACTTTCTCATAGAAAAGCCGCCTTGGAAAAATTATACGGTTCGAATCCCAATTGGAAAACCTATCTAAAAGAATCCAATGTTTTCAGCTCCGAAATTTATCAACCGAACCTTGATGATCACATGTTCGTATTTTTTACGGATGATACTATCCTTCTAAGGCCTATTTATGGGATCGTAAACTTAGGCTGGGGGATCGGAAATTTTGCTTTGGGGATATTTACGAGCCCATTCGATAAAGGCAAAAGAGCAAAGGACGGACTACAGTCTGCATTCTTCTCCCTGCCTGAATTAGTATTTTTTAATATTCGAAAAGGAACGTTTCCTAACGCAAAACCGGATCGCTCCGAAAGAAAATTAGAGCCTCAAAAGTAGATAACTTGAATCGTCTCTGAATTCCCGAGTAGGTAAACTCACTTTACTAAAAGTGCGGATCGCCTCTTGGTATTCTTCTATACCTAGACCTTTTTTGCGCACTTCTTCCAATTCCTTGAATAAAGGACTAGATAAACTATTCAAAAGGCCGTCACTGTATAAGAACAAAACATCCCCGGTCTCATACGGGATCTCATGAGACTCGAATTCCAAGGCATCCATAATGCCGAGTAATTGTCCCGATTTTTCGTTCAGAAGTTTTTGTCCGGAGGCTTGATATAAAACAGGAAAAGGATGCCCCCCTCTCGCATAACGGATCGTCTTTTTTTCCAGATCGATCACCGCAACAGCAGCCGTCAGGCTATGAGTTCCAATCTCTTGGGCAAGTTCCAGGTTCATTCTTTTCAGAACATTCGAAGGGTCCTGGTTTTCTTTATAAGCTTCTCTTGCAATGCTTGTCATGAGAAGTCCTATCAGTCCTGAAGTCACCCCGTGATCCTCTATATCGCCGAGAAGGACCATTATTTTGTTATCTATCTTAGAAAGAACGTAAAAATCCCCGCTCACGAAAGAAGCGGGAGTATTATCGACAGCCACTTCCAAAGGAGAGATTACGGGAACGGAAAGTATCTTTTTTTGGATCTTAGAGGCAAGCCTTAGATCCCTAAGGATATTTTCGTCCCTCGCTTCCTTCTCCTTTAGTAAAGTATAATAATCCAATGCTCTTTGGGCCGCGATGCGCACGGTCTGAAGAGAGAACGGTTTTAAAAGAAAATCGGAAGCCTTATGAGTGAGAGATGTCACCACATTATTGATATCCCTTTCTCCCGTCATCATGATGACCTGAGTGGCAGGATTCAAATTTTTGAAATAAGGTAGGACGTCCAACCCGCTGGTTTTCGGCATATGGATGTCCAGGAAGACGATAGGGTTGGATTCTTTTTCGAAATATTCCTTACCTTTCTCCACTGAATCGAAAAAAGTGGAATTGTAGCCTAATTTGGAGAGAAGAATTTCCAGGGCTTCTCCTACGTCCCGATCATCGTCTATGATCAGAATTTCAGGCTTAATCGTAATTGATGTCATCTAATCGATCCTAGAAAATTCCCGGGTCACGGAAATTCTGGCAACGATAGAATCATACTGCTCGTCAAACAAGGATTTTTCGAGGTACGGATTGGTCGCAGACACCATTTCTCCGTAACTCCATGAGTATACTGCGGATGTTTGGCGATCTAAAATTTTTCCGGAATGGATTGCCGCAGAAAGAGATCTCAGATTTTCTTTTTTAAAACATCTGAGTAGTGCCCTGAACTCCCCTTCTTTTTCAGGAGATAAATATCTGAAATTTTTATGGAACAGGACCGCATCGTGAAAATATTCAGGAATATTAAAAGCGCCCGCTGCTCCGATCTTTCCGGAAAGTAATCGGATAAAAGAAGTGATCTCGTTCATGATATTCAGGCCCGGATATTCCTGGCCTTCGAAAAGTTTTTTCTTTTCTCCTAATTTTCCGAGCCTTACGTTTTGACTTAAGAGCCAATCGATATAGATCATCGGAAAAGATTCGTTTATCTTTTTAAAAAGAAAGTCGGAGAATTTTAAACGCATATGGACTAAAATTTCGTTCTCTTCCGTTTTGATATAGATACGATTATCAACTTCGGAGATCCCTTGGATCTCTAATTTAGTTTTTTGGAATCCTCTGAACTGCAACATCTCGAACATTCCGGATTGTTCCAAAAGTTCATGCACTTCCTTAGTGGAGAATCGATTAAATAAAGTATCTTCGATCCCTAAATGCGTTTTAAATTCTCTGTTAACGTCTATAAGACCTAATGCCTCAGGATCGATATAACTCTGCCCCGAGGTGGATTTATCTGAATTAGAAAATAGGCTCATGTAATCAAATTAAAGAGGCGAAAACCCTGATCGTATTAAAATGGATTCGCACAGTATCGTGGAAATTTCTTGCATAACCGCCCGCAGGCATGATCACCACAGGAATATCCAAAGAATCCGCAAAAGTTTTTACCGTCTTATCCCTCGCCTTCAACCCATCAAAAGTAAGTTTTAGATCCCCAAGAGAATCGTCCTCGAAAGGATCCGCACCCGCAAAATAATAGATCAGATCCGGCTTGAAGTCGTTTCGGATCCTTTCTAAACCTTCGCTTAAACGAGAAAGATAAACTTTGTCACCTGTTCCGTTCTCCAAAGGTACATCCAGATTGGACTTCTCTTTTTTTGGATATAACTCTTCTTGGTGCATGGAAAAAGTCCAAACCGAAGGGTCTCCTTGGAAAATTCTAGCGTTCCCATTCCCTTGGTGAAGATCCAGATCTATAAATAAAACCTTTCGTTCCGGATATTTTTGCAGATAAAGTTTCGTCGCAATTGCAGCGTCGTTCAGATAGCAGAAACCTTCCGCCCTATCCGGCATGCTATGATGGAACCCACCGCCGATATGATACACGTATTTGTAATTTTCAGTCATCTCAGTCGCAAGAATGGTTCCTCCCACTCCAAGACAAAAACTTCTGACCATAGTTTGATTGAGCGGAAGTTCCGAATACATTGTCCGGTCCGTATATCTTAAATTCATAAAATCGGAAATGAATTCCGGAGTATGGACCAGGCTTAATTCTTCCTCTCCGACCGGAGCCGGTTGGAGTGCAGGCAAGGAAGAAAGTTTAGGATCTTCCTTGACTTGATTGTATATCATTGCGTATTTACGTGCGGGGAATACGTGGGGACCCAGGTCCATATTGTATTCCGGATGATAAACTAGAGCGAGCCGTTCTAACTGTTGGCGCAATTGGGTGTGCCTTTTTTTTCCCAAGCTTACCCTTCCGTTTCGCCCCGTAAAGAACGAAATAGCATTCTTAAATACGTCCAAATTTCCGGAGGTTCCCATTCATGTTTAGCCCTGAAAAAAAAACCAAAATGGTTTGCACTATCGGTCCTTCTTCCTCAGATGAAATTACTATCACTGCACTTCTCCGTGCCGGAATGGACATCGCGAGAATGAATTTCTCTCACGGAATTCACGAAGTTCACAAAAAAGTTTTCGAAACTTTGCGCAAATGTGAATCCGAATCCGGCGTTCCTCTTGGCATCATGGCCGATTTGCAGGGACCAAAAATCAGAACCGGAAAACTCCGGGTTCCCCAAATCGAATTAGAAAAGGGAAACAAGATCAGACTTTTACCCGACGCGGAATACTTAGGAGACTCCGAGGCGGTCGGCACTACCTACCCTGCCATGATAGAAGATCTTCGTTCGGGAGACAAACTATTAGTAGATGACGGTAAACTCGTACTAGAAGTCGAATCCAAATCAAGCAAAGAAGCCGTTTTAAAAGTTATAATAGGCGGAATTTTAAAAAGCAACAAAGGAATTAATTTGCCGGGAACCCCTATCTCCGCACCTGCACTTTCCGAAAAAGACCTGCTGGATCTAAAGTTTGCACTAAATTTAGGAGTGGATTACGTCGCATTAAGTTTTGTAAGACGAGCTTCCGACTTGGAACTTGCCAGAGAAATGATGAGAGGAACACAGACCGGGCTCATCGCCAAAATAGAGAGACCGGAAGCGATCCGTAATATAGACGAAATTTTAGAAGCGGCAGACGGGATCATGATCGCAAGAGGTGACCTCGGGGTAGAAGTGGAAACGGAAAGAGTTCCGGTTTTACAAAAAGAACTCATCTATAAAGCGAACCGTGCGGGAAAACCCGTAATCACCGCGACTCAAATGTTAGAATCCATGGTGGACAACCCACGCCCCACTAGGGCTGAGGCAAGCGATGTTGCAAACGCGGTAATGGACGGAACAGATGCAGTGATGTTATCAGGAGAATCCGCCAGCGGAAAATATCCCGTCGAATCCGCAGAGATGATGGCAAAGATCCTAAGAGAAACGGAAAACTTGGATCGTATTTACGAGATCCACTGGAATTTAAAAAAATCAGAATTAGAAATAGAAAGAGCGGCATTAGGCTCCGCTGCAAGAGAAATAGCACATAGTATCAATGCTAAAGCTATCGTTAATTTTACAAGAAGCGGTTATTCAGCGCTCATCACTTCGGAAATGAGACCGAAGGTCCCTATCCTTTCTTTTACTCCGTATTTAGCGACTGCAAGAAAGATGAAATTATATCGCGGGGTACAACCTTACGTTATGCCCTTTATGGAAACTTTTTTCGATATGATCCGCTATATGGAAACAAAACTTCCTGAAGACGGGATGTTGACTCCTGGAGATATAGTTGTAATTCTTTCCGGAGCTCCGGGAGGAGAAGCAAAGTCCGTGGATTTTTTGCAAATTTATAAAATACGATAATTCTCGGTAAAAATCGGAAAATGGATATATATCAATTCCAAAGATCGGTTTTTTTCTTTTTATCTTCAAAGCAGAGGATAAAAACCGATCATGATCAAATATATTCTAAGTTGGTTCCTTCTCCTTTTAGCCGCTTTGCTGAACGCTGCCATTCGTGAACTGGCTTATAAGGATTTTTTCGAAGAGCATCTCTCTCATCAGATCTCCGTTTTTACAGGGATCATACTTATTTCCATACCGGTACTATACGTTTCCAAAAAATGGCCGTTTAATAATAAGACACATGCCTTTAAAATAGGACTTGTCTGGTTTTTTATGACGGAACTTTTCGAATTTCTAATGTTCTTGCGGGTATCCGAAAATCCATATAAGGATTTCCTAAAAGTGCATAACATTTTTGCCGGAGAATTTTGGATCTTGATCCTGATCTGGGTATTGATCTCTCCCGTTTTACTTTACGGCCCCGTCCATAGATCGATCAAGGTAGATTAGATCATCGTAATACCGGCTTCCGCAAATTTTTTTAAAACTTCTCGGGAGATACTTGCCTTTTGATTCCTCACATCTTTGATGTGAGTCAGATAACGAAGAGAGAATAATACCCCTCCCTCTTCCACGTTTACGTACACGATGGGAGTGGTTTTCCCCAAACGGACCAAATAATTTTTGGAAAGCTCTCTTACGGAATAATCTACCTTACGTTGGTCAATTACGGATCTATTCTTAAGAATGCCGTTTAAAATTTTTTCCGCACTCTCCCAATCTGAGCCGTGAGGTATCTTAATCCTGAACTCGTCCCAAACAAACCCTAATTTTTCCTTCACCACATATACTTTATGAAGAATGATCGTATGGTTCGGAAGATGTACTAAACGATTCGTGGACTGTTCCGACTTAGGATCCTGACTCAACTCCATCAAAGTAAATCTGTTGATCCCTATGTTTACCACGTCTCCTTTCACACCTTCGATCTCGATACGATCCCCTACTTCGAAACCGTTACTGCCGTGTATCAAAAGCCAGCCAACATAATTCAAAGTGATATCTTTTAATGAGATAACGATACCCGCTCCGGCAAGCCCCATTACGGTGGGAAGATAAGACAAACCGGAAAAAATTACGGGAAGAAGGGACACTGCCCCCACAACAACAAATAAGATCCGGGTCACCCTTCTGCGATTGTATCTGACCGCATTATCGGCCGGAGGACTGATCCTATCGAAAGTCAATACGAAAGTTTTATAAACGATTACTAGGATCAGAATGAAATACACGACCAAAACGAGTTCTTCCGTTAAGGATCTTTCCTTCGCATTCAGAAGTGAGATCGGATTTAAGAGCCGAAGTATTTCTTCCATGATAAGAGAACCTACACTAGGTATTACTATGACGAAATCAAGGTGTTTTTGGAAGCAAAGACGCAGAGTTTGAAGGAGAGACTGAGTTAATCTCACACAGAGGCACAGAGCCACAAAGAGTTTCTTAAAAGATTTTCATATTAAACCATAAAGAACGCTAAACTTGGACACTTTCTAATTCGATAATTTCCTACCTCTGAGACTCCGCGTCTCTGTGTGCCAAAAATTTTTGCGCCTCTTCTAAACTCTACGTCTTCTAATCCATTTTTTTCTGCTTTCTGAAAGCGGAAGCGATCTCTTCCAACTCGACTGGAATATCCCAGATCGGATTGCCGGGAGATTGAAGAAGAACAAAACGAACCGAGTTGCCTACATTCTTCTTATCATGAAGAGTATGTTTCGCAACTTGTGCGGATTTACTTTTATCGTGATACGGAAGATCATACGCTTTTAATATTCTTTTTAGACCTTCTATCCAAGAAGGATCCAGACCTTGTTTTTCTGCGGATAAAATGATCGCAGTCAAAAGCCCGATAGAAACCGCTTCTCCATGAGAATATCTTCTATAATTCGTGAGAGATTCTATTGCGTGAGCGGTAGTATGTCCTAGATTCAGGACTTTTCTCAAACCCGTTTCTCTTTCGTCCTGGGAAACTATATTAGCCTTATATAAAATAGAACCTACGATCAGATCCAAAAGTTCGGAAGAAGTATGGTCGTAAACGGATTTATCGTTCGAGCGGACCTTCTCCAAATATTCTCCACCCGATAAAAGCGCGTGTTTTACGATCTCAGCCATTCCACATCTCCATTCTCTTTTGGGCAAAGTGGACAATGCGATCAAAGGTAAAAAAACGAACTCAGGTTGGTAGAAGGAGCCGATCATATTTTTCCCAAGATCGGCATTCACTGCTACTTTTCCGCCCACGGAAGAATCTACGGAAGCAAGTAAGGTTGTAGGAATTTGTGCAAAACGTATCCCTCTTTGGAACGTGGATGCGATAAATCCGGCAAAATCGCCTACAACTCCCCCGCCCAATGCAAGGATCAAACTTTTGCGGTCCGCTCCAAGCTCGATCAGTTTATTATAAACTTCTGCGGTACGAAGGATATGTTTATTTTTCTCGCCGCCCTTGATATAAATTTCGTGGTATGGGATTCCGGGACAGGAAAGTTCCGATTCGTAAAACTTGGAAAACAATCCGGCAAGTTTTCTTTCCGTAAGTATAAATATGGAAGAAATAGGATAAAATCTTTTGATCGTTTCTCCCAAACCTCTGAAGTCCGAATGGATCTGGACCTTATATTCTTTTGAAAATGCTCTGATCTGTACTTCCCGGATAGGATTCATTTATCGTATACCCATTGGCTTCGTATAAAGGGAGCCGGTTTATATTTTCCCGAACTAAGAAAATCCTTAATATCCGGTCTTATATCCATTTCTAAAACCGCTTTCAAAGGAAAATAGCCGAATCCTGTGATCGCTTTCTCTTTCAGGTTCACAGTAGGGTCCTGTTTTTTGACGGTTGCTAAGAATACCAACTGTAGAAGGTGACGATTTCCCTTAGGATCTATAGACTCGTTTAAAAATAGAAAATTGGCGCTGGTGATATCGAGAGAAAGTTCTTCTTTCAGTTCCCTTCTTAATGCGTCTTCTGCGCTTTCCCCGAATTCGATCCCGCCTCCCGGTAATAACCAATAATAGGCATCCTTCTTTTTTTGCTGCAAAAGAAGGATCTCCCCCTTTCGATTTCGGATCAATGCGGCCACTCTGACCCTCAAACCTTTCTTTTTAAAAAAGAATTCCATTAGATTTCTTTAAACCTTGATCTTTAGGGCCTTCAATAATTGTTTCGCTGCATCTTGTTCGGCGAACTTTTTGTTCTTTCCCTTACCTTCCGCAGAATGTTTGTCCCGGATAGATACACTAACGTAAAAGGTCTTTTCGTGATCCGGCCCGGTCTCTTTTATTAATCTGTAAGACGGTAAAAGTCTGAATTTTTTTTGGCAGATTTCCTGGAGGATGGATTTATAATCCGTAGCCTCTTTTACCTTATCGGAATTTTTAATGTATTCTATTAGATGTTCTAGTATAAACTTCTCCGCCGCTTCCATTCCTTGGTCTAAATAAATCGCACCGACCAAGGACTCGAATAGATTGGCTCCCAGTTTTTTTTGTGCGCCTCCCTGGCCCTCTCCTTTTCCGAGTAGTACGTAAGAAGTTAGTCCCAACTTTTCACTGAGACCGTTTAACATCGCGGTGGAGACCAAGGTTGCTTTTTTTCTGGATAGCTCGCCTTCACTTGCGGAAGGATTTGTTCGATACAAATATTTTGCGACAACCAGACCTAGGACCGAATCGCCTAAGAACTCTAATCTTTCGTTGTCTTCTTTATATTCGGGATTTTCGTTCCTAAAAGAACTATGTATGAATGCAATTTCTAAGTAAGAAGGTTTATTAAATTTTAAACCTAGTTCGGACGCAAGTAAGGAAGGATCCTTAGGATCGGATTCGGTTTTATTTTGAATGTATTTTTTTTTTATCAAAGGATTTTGATAAAAGGAAGGAAAGACTTCCGAGTTCCCGTAAAAGAACCCGGAGGTCCAGTCAATTAGGACTTTAGAGTGTCGATGAACTTAATTACGTCTCCGACGGTTTGGATCTTTTCAGCATCCTCATCGGAAATTTCAACGCCAAACTCTTCTTCAAGAGCCATAACGAGTTCAACTGTGTCAAGAGAGTCTGCACCGAGGTCATCAATGAAGTGTGCTTCAGGAGTCACTTCGGACTCGTCCACTCCAAGTTGCTCAACGATAATAGACTTAATCTTTTCGAAATCTGCCATTTGTTTCCTCCGTACCACCGGAGTGGTATGTAAGTTTTAGTTAGGTTTAGAATCGGGGATGAATTCATCCACCGATTTTTAAACATTTTTTTCTCAAATGTTTTGGCAAGCGTTAACGGATTGGAAACGGGAAAAAAACAGAATAATATCCAAGTCTCTTTTTCATTTTTTTTCAAAGAAGATGTTCTATTGCTCACGAATTCGATCGACTCAAACTATCGAAAATTCCGATCCAGTCCCTTCCCCATATTCAAATAATCGAAAAGTCACATTTCTAATATTCGATGCAAAAACCGATCTCGTTCATCCATTCGAACGCCGTTCGGGTTTATAATTTTATGCAATATGATGAGAACCTTTCTAAGAAAGGTTTTGTTTGTTCTGCAAAAAAACAAAAGCCCGGAAAATTCCGGGCTCTCTGCCTGATTGATTCGGATTTGGATCCGAATAACTGATTAGGCTTGGACTCCTGGAAGGAATCCCCCACCGTTCACTTCGATCAATTGTCCTGTAATGAAGGAGGAAAGATCGGAAGCTAAGAACGCGATAGTATTCGCGATATCATCCGGTTGTCCTGCTCTCTTCAAAGGGATCGCAGCTACCATTGCGGTGCGGATCTTTTCAGGGATCGCGTCGGTCATCTCCGTAGCGATAAATCCCGGAGCAATCGCATTACAACGGATCTTACGACCTGCCATTTCCAGCGCGACAGCTTTGGTCAAACCGATTACCCCCGCTTTCGACGCGGAGTAGTTGGTTTGTCCGATATTTCCGTTCACTCCTGCGATGGAAGAAAGGTTGATAATGGATCCGCCGTTCGGATTTTTTGCCATAAATTTTACGGCAGCTTGGGTGCAGTTGAAAGTTCCGGTCAGGTTCACTGCGATTACAGCGTCCCATTGTTCCTGTTTCATTCTGAGCATAAGAGTATCTTTAGTGATACCTGCGTTGTTCACTAGGATGTCAATTGAACCGAAATTATCCACTACAGCTTGGATACCAGCTTGTGCGGATTCCGCGTTTGCTACGTTTACAGCGACTCCGATCGCTTTTACACCTGTAACTTTTGCGATCTCTTCCGCAGTAGCTTTACTTGCCTCTTCATTTAAGTCGGCGATAACAACATTTGCGCCTGCTTGCGCCAGTTTAAGAGCGGTTGCTTTACCGATTCCGCGGGCAGCCCCGGTTATAATGGCGTTTTTGCCTTTCAAATCGATCATTGGTTTTTTCCTTACCAGATTCTGCGGTTAGCGTATTTTTCGGGCCTGGGGGGTCAAGTGATTCTGGGCGTAGCGTTCACCTTGGAAGTTTAGGAAAGTTCGCACAGAGACCACGAAGTTCACGGAGATAAGAGCCCACAAAACCTTCTGTGTTCTCAATGCCCTCCGTGCGAAATAATCTTGTTATTGGATTAAAACTTTGCCTTTTCGATATCTTCTTTGATACGCTGGTTCACATCCCTTTCAGCACATTCTACCACCACTCGGATGGCATTTCGGACGGCATGTGCATTGGAAGAACCGTGACCTATCAAACAAGTCCCATCCACTCCGAGAAGAAGCGCTCCACCGTATTCGGCGTAATCCAATCTTTTTTTGATCGCTGTGAATGTAGGTTTGAGAAGAAGGGCCCCCGTTTGGGCAAGGCTTGACTGAGCGATACTTTCTCTTAAGACGCTGAATATGGATTTGGAAAGACCTTCGGTTGCTTTCAGTACGATATTGCCGACAAAGCCGTCGCAGACCACAACGTCCACGTCCCTTCCTCCACCATAAAGATCTCGTCCTTCTACATTTCCAACGAAATCGATCGGTAGTTTTTTGATAAATTCGAAAGCCTTTAAGGTGACCGAGTTTCCCTTCTTATCTTCTTCTCCGTTGGATAAGATCCCGACCTTAGGTCTGTGAATATTAAATATGAGTCTAGAGTAGATCTCTCCCATAATTGCGAACTGGGCCAAATACTCGGGCTTACAATCCACATTTGCACCTGCATCTAAAAGTAGTGTAGGAGCTCCTTTTTCTCTTGGGATCGGAGCGGCAATCGGAGGCCTAAGTACTCCTGGGATTCTACCGAGATACAATAGTGCGGCCGCCATAGTAGCGCCCGTATTCCCAGGAGAAAACATTCCAACGCAAGTTTTGTCCGCAACGAGCTGAGCTGCCTGCACAACGGAAGAATCTTCCATTGCACGCACCGCAATGGATGGAGAATCATTCATGCCTATAATCTCACTGGCATGGACAATCCTGATCTTGTTTGTATCGTATTCGTATTTGAGGAGGATCTCGCTGATATCTTCTTCTTTACCGACGAGTATGACGTTTCTGCCGTCTTGATTTACCGCGCTAACGGCCCCTTCTACGATCCTGTCAGGACCGTAGTCGCCGCTCATTGCATCGACGGCGACCCACATATTGATTAGTTCTCTTCGCTAGTCTTCCTGACTTTCGGTTCTACCACTACACGGTCTTTATAAAAACCGCAAACAGGGCAGATTCTATGAGGAGGTCTGAAGGAATTACAGTTCGGGCAAGGGACTAGATTCGGTTTCCCGATCGCATGATGGGCCCGTTTCATCCTCACTTTTGATTTAGATTTTCGTCTCTTAGGAACTGCCATTGTTTTTCTCTATAGATATAAGGTCGATTTACGACTATGTTTTTTTTAAAGGCGGAATTCACAACCGTTTTTCGGTTAAAGCAAAAGAATCCAGGAATTCACCGGTTTCGGCTCGTTTGGTATATAAAGCGGAACGGTTAAATACCAATCTTGCCGTGGATTCCATGATGACTTCGATCTCTTCCAAATTATTGGCCCTGAGGGTCCCGCCTGTGGACACCAAATCTACGATACAATCGGATAAACCCACCAAAGGAGCGAGCTCAATACTTCCGTACAGTTTGATAACTTCGCAGTTGATCCCCTTTTTCAGGAAGAAGTCCTTGGCAATATTCGGATATTTTGTCGCGACCCGGACCTTTCTTTCGCCAGAACTGAGGTTCCAACCTTTCGGTCCCGCAACGGAAAGTCTACATTTTCCGATTCCCAAATCCAAAGGAAGAAGAAGGTCGTAACCCCCTTCCAATAATACGTCCCATCCCACGATACCGGCATCCGCAGAATTCTGCTCCACGTAAGTCGCAACATCCTGGGAACGGACCAGTAAAATACGGACCTTTCCTTTTGTGTCGTTAAATATAAGTTCTTTGGAATCGGGATCGGGACGACCGGAGAGCCATCCCCGTTCGAGCATGAGCTCGATACTCTCTTCGGCAAGCCGTCCTTTCGGAAGGGCCAAAGTGAGCATCAGTTTCCCTGGCTGCTTTTTAGTAGAAGATATGTAGCGAGTTCTCTGACGGCTTTATATTCTTCGGAAGGAGAAGGGATATCTTGTTCTAAAACTTTTTTTAATAGATCGACCGCTTCTTCTTTTTTGCCGTTTTGAAGTTTCAAGCGACCCGCTTGGTATAGACTCCAAGCGTAAAATCCCGCTACATTCTTACGATTGCTTAAAAGGGATACGGAAACTCCGTAATCGGACTCAGCTTCCGCGAGTTGGTTTGCACTTTCTCTGTAATTCCCTGCGATAAAAAAATAGTAAGCCTTCACTTCTGGAAGTTCGTCGATTTTTTTACCCGCAAATTCTAACTTCTCTGCCGCTTTTTGATATTCACCGTTTTTAGCATAAAGATCTCCCAAAGTTTTGGAAAGTCTGATATCTAAAGAAGGGGAACTATAGGTAGAAGCAATAGTTTCGTATTTTTTAATTTTATCCGTGATTTCCGTCATTGGGGAAAGAGAAAGTTCCTTCTCCAATTTTTCGATGGCAAGAGTTCCTTTGCGGAATTGTTCCGCTCTATATTCATTCCAGCTAACGACAGTTAGTACGGTTACGAATAAAACGCCGATTCCGAATAAAACCTGCTTTTTATTCTCTCCAATTTTGGAGAATAAAATTGCAAAAAATCTTTCTGCGCCGGTAAGACCCGGGTACGGATCGATATCCGTAATAGATGCACCGGTTTTAGGTTCGAATCGTTTCATCGAAAACTCCGAGAGTCGTCCTTACTTTAAGGAAGAATTGATAAAGCTGCCTAAACTTTCTCTGGAAGGAGTGTCGGAAGTTTTCAAATACTTCGCCATTTCTTCTCTTTCTAAAGCCTTATCGAAATCCTTGATAGACAGCGAGATCTTTTTGTTTTTGGAATCGATCTTAACTACTGCACATTTTACGATATCGCCTGGCTTATAAGACTCGGCCAAATTAGTATCTTTTCCACCGGGGATCTCGGAGATATGAACCAACCCTTCGAAACCTGGTTCGATTTCCACGAACATACCGAAGTCCACGATACTTTTGATCTTTCCTTGGACTACCGAACCGATCGGATAACGATTTCTTAATGCTTCATAAGGATGTTCTTGCAGTTGTTTTAATCCGCAAGAAATCCTTTGTGCGTCGAAATTGATGTCTAAGATAATGTATTTAACTTCTTCCCCTTTTTTCAGTAGAGAAGTCGGGTTCTTTTGTTTTTCATCCCAAGTGATATCGCTGATATGGATCAGTCCTTCAATACCGTTTTCCACTTCTACGAACGCGCCGTATTTAGTGATACCGGTAACTTTTCCTGTCAGAACATTGCCCACTCTAACTTCCGGACCTAAAGCGTCCCAAGGATTCGGCTGAAGTTGTTTGAGTCCGAGAGAAAGTCTTCTGCTTTCGAAATCGATATCTAAGATTAGAGCTTCTACTTCTTGGCCTTTTTTCAGAAGTTCTTTTGGATGAGGAGGTTTTTTCGCCCAGGTCAATTCGGAGGTATGGATTAATCCTTCCAAACCTTCTTTCAATTCTACGAAGGCGCCGAAATTAGTAAGCGAAGTAACTGTTCCACGGATGACCATGTCTTTTTCCAAGGAACGTTTTGCCCAGACCCAAGGATCTTCGTACAGTTGTTTGAGACCAAGTGCGAGTTTATTATTTTCTTTCTCCATCTCAAGAACTTGGAGTTCAATTTCTTGTCCGATGGTGAAGTATTGTTTGAATGGTGCGAATTTTTTATAAGAGATATCTCTTTGTCTGAGGAGTCCAACAACTCCTTCTAAATCGCAGAAAACTCCGAAGCTTGCAATTTTGGAAACGGTTGCTTTAACCTTGTCCCCTACTTTAATTTTTTCTGCGAGAGCGTCCCATTTCTCATTATTCACTTCGTCTAGAAGTTTTTTTCTGGAAACGACTCCGGAGCGGGTGCGTTCATTGATCTCGATCACTTTGAAATCGAGTTCCACACCTTTGTAATTTTCTCCTTCGGAGAATTTATAACTAAGCTGAGAAGCAGGAAGGAAAAGTTCGGAACCTTCTACGTTAACGATGTAACCTTTTCCTTTGATCTCGTTTACCAAACGTCCGCTGACTTGGTAATTATTTTTGAATGCGTCCTTAACGACTTCCCAACCTTTTCTTTGGTCGGCTTCTTTTTTAGAAAGAACACATCCGGAGTCCGTGGACTCTTTTCTTTTTACAAGTGCGGTAACTAAAGATCCGATTTCCGGTTTTTCGTCGAATTCGGAACGAGGAATTCTTCCCTCTTGTTTCAATCCTTCGATTGCCACATAGACATTATCATTGTCTACGGATACGACTTTACCTTCGACCACTTGGTCTTTGCGGATTTCAGCTTCGTCGTTTTTCTTTTCTTCCCACTGTTTGAAAACTTCTGCAAAAGTGGACTTGTCTTGTTGGCTACTCATACGGATTGAATTACTCGGTGTTTGATTGGGATTAGTGCGAATCGTTATAAATGCCAGGCTCTAGGCACCCAAGGATCTTACTAATTACACTATTTTTTGGCAGGTTATCTGTGTCAATGAGGATTGCATCCTCCGCTTTCCGGAGGGGGGCGATTTCCCTTTCCATATCGGATTTGTCCCGGACCACGATCTCTTTTTCGATTTCGTCCAAATCCGAACGGATCCCTTGCTCTAATAACTGATTGTATCTTCTTTCGGCCCGAATTCTGGAAGAAGCTGTCAAAAAGAATTTGTAACGGGCGTCCGGAAATACGTGGGTACCTATGTCTCTACCGTCCATAACCAAACGATGAGTCTCGGAAAGTTTTCTCAATTGAGAATTTACGAATTCCCTAAAGACCGCTTTGTCGGCGATGTATTTGATCTCTCTTGTGATCTCCGCAGTTCTGATCTCGGCGGAAACATCTTCTCCATTTAGGAAGATATGATTCTCCCCTGCTTCCGAAAATTCGCAGAAAATTTTTACTCCGTGGGTCAATGGCAGGAGCTCCTTACCGGACAACCAGTCCGAAAAAGATATCGAAGAATTTTTGGATTTGTAGATCCTATAAATATGAAGAGTTAACGCTCGGTAGAATGCGCCGGAATCCAAATATTCGAATCCGAGTTTTTTGGAAAGTTCTCGAGCGACTGTGCTCTTTCCCGTTCCGGCGGGGCCGTCTAAAGCGATCACATTTTCCGTCATTGTACAAAACCTTCCAGTAACGATTCGAATCCCGGAAAGGAAGTTTCTATCCAAGAAGTTTCATCCGGGCGAATTTCCAAACCACTCACCGCTTGGAGGATCATAAAACTCATTGCGATTCGATGATCCATCTTCGTAAAAATATTCACCGGGTTTCCGGAAAGCCAGGAAGAAAGTTCCGAAGAATGTACGGTGGAACCGATTTCAGGGATTTCATACCCGTCCGGATATTCATGTACCGTGATCCCCAAATTTCGGAGATTTTCCACCATGGCGGAAATTCGATCCGATTCTTTTGCGCGAAGTTCTTCCGCATGACGGATCGTAAATCCGCCTTTAGCAAAAAGGCCCGCGATGGTCAAGATCGGGATCTCATCGATGAGAGAAGGTATCCATTCTTCTTTAATTTCAGAAAAACGTAAATTAGAAGAGACCGCTTCCAGATCTCCTACGGGTTCCCCGCATTCTATCCTTTTATTGTGGACAATAATTTTTGCGCCCATTGCCTCGAGCGCGTGTAAGATCCCTATACGAGAAGGGTTTAATCCCACATTTTTCACAAGAACGGAACCTTCTTTTAATAAAACTCCGAGCACCAAAAAGAATGCGGCAGAGGAAATATCGCCCGGCACCTTGAATTCTTTCGCTTCGAAAGTATAAGGGGGTTCCATTTTAAAATGAGTGGGTGAAAGATAAGTCAGTTTGTTTCCTAAAAACCGGAACATATTCTCCGTATGGTCGCGAGAGAGAATATCCTCTTCGTATTCCAAAGAAGTTTCGGAAGCCATTGCTGCGAGCATCAGACAGGATTTCACTTGAGCCGAAGCGATCGGGCTTTTGTAATGAAAGTTAGATAGTTTTTTTCCTATGATTTCTAAAGGAGCCTTATCATCCTTTCCGGAGATGGACGCTCCCATAGAAGTTAAAGGTTTTATAATACGGGACATCGGTCTTTTTTGGAGGGAATGATCTCCCGTTAATGTAGCCTTAATTCCCTGTATCCCGCAAAGTAATCCTGCGGATAATCTGATCCCGGTTCCCGCATTTCCGAAATCTAAAACTCCTTTTGGTGATTGGAGCGAATTTTTACCGGGACTTGTAAAAACATATTCTCCCTTGGAAATTTTCTCCACCTTCAATCCGAGTTGGGTGAAAGCTTTCATCGTATTTAAAGGATCTTCCGCTTCCAAAAATCCGGAAACATGAGAGGTCCCTTTAGACAATACGGAGAATAATACGCTTCTATGAGAAAGAGATTTGTCTCCCGGAACTGTGATCTCTTTTCCGGTAGAACTAAGGATTCTTGGAATCATTTTGTTTCTTTAAAATTGCGTCCCTATCGATACGAGATTTTTCCATGAAGGACTCCCAATGTTTTAGGTCGAGCGGCTTTTGGGGATCCAACTCCGAAAGAAGTTTATCCAATCTATCCTTATAATCCAAAAGCGCCTTATAGATCTCTTCTTGGTTGGAAGAAAAGATCGGTGACCACATCTTAGGATTCGAACCTGCAATGCGTGTCATGTCCCTAAACCCACCGCCTGTCAAAGGTAAAGGGGAATTTTGGGTGAATTCCCTCACACACCCGTTTTCCCAAACCCAATTTGTCATAAGAGAAGAGATCAAATGAGGAACATGGGACACATAGGATAGGATCTTATCATGATCCTTTGCAGGAATTTCCGTGGTAGACATTCCTAAAAATTTCCAAAATTTTTCAATCTCGGCAAAGGCCGCATCAGTCGCACCTTTGGGCCTGGTCAAAATACAAAGCCTGTTCTCATATAAGTCCGCATTTCCGAATTCCAAGCCGGATTCTTCTGAACCGCACATTGGATGAGAGGAAATATATTGGTGCTCTCCCGTCAGAACCGACTCCACCGCATGAACAATCTCTTGTTTAGTGGAGCCCATATCCGTCAAAAGACCTTTAAACCCGGAAGGAAGTTTGGAGATCACTTCCACTGTCGTATTGACCGGAACTCCGAAAACGATCAGATTATAGGATTCCCAATCGGGAGATTTGGAAAATTCCTCTGCGGTATAAATTCGATCCGCTGATTTGAGCCGTATCCCCTTTTCTTTACTGGAAGGTGATCCTACCACTCCCACGATCTCCGCGGAAGAGTTCTTTTTTCGTAAGGCCAAAGAGAGGGAGGCACCCATCATTCCCAGACCATAAATCAGGATTCTAGAAAATTCGATTTTCACGGGTTAGGTGGAGAGATCGGATAGGATCCCAAAATCCTGAGGTAGATTGTGTTTTCTTTTAATACGTTAAGGACCTCTTCTATTTGAGGGTCCTTTTTATGACCTAAAAAATCTATGAAGAAGTTATACTCCCAAGAAGTCCTTCTTGTCGGTCTGGACTCCACTTTGGTCATATTGATCCCCTTATCGAAGATCGGTTTTAAGACATTATATAAAGATCCGGGCTTATCCGGAATGGAGAATACAACGGAGGTCTTATCGTTTCCGGTAGGGGGACATTGGTTTTTGCCTATGATCAAAAATCTTGTAGTATTGTCCGACATATCCTCAATGGATTCTCGGACCAGATCCAGACCGTAAATTTCAGCGGCAATCGAGGAAGCTACTGCGGCGCATGCCTCCTTCTTTTCCGCTACGATGCTGGCCGCTCTGGAAGTAGAAGGAGTTTCAGAAACTTCCACATGTGGAAGGTTTGCAGCGATCCAATTTCGGCACTGCGAATTTGCGATCTTGATCCCATATAAAGTTTTGATCTTGGAAAGATCGTGTTCGAATCCTAGAAGGTTCAGATGGATCTTCAGATAAATTTCAGAATAAATATTTAGATCGGACACTAAGAACTGATCTAAAGTGGAGTTCACAAGTCCTTCGGAAGAATTTTCCACAGGGACCACTCCGTAATCCGCCTTATCCGTTTCCACTGCGCGAAACACTTCCGGAATGGAAGGAAATTCGGTAGCCTCCACGGAAGTCCCGAATCTGGCGCGAACCGCTTGGTGAGAAAAAGATCCTTCCGGTCCCAGATAACCGATCTTCAAACCTTTTTCCACGGAAAAAGAGCCGGACATGATCTCTCTATAAATGGCAAGAAGCACTTTATCCGGAAGCGGCCCTCCATTCAGTCCAAGGATCTTTTCGTATACGTCCTTTTCTCTGTCAGGACGGTAGATAGGCTCGTTATTCTGTCTTTTGATCTCTCCGATCTCGGAGGCGATTTCAGCTCTGGCCTGGATAGCCTTTACGATTTCTTTGTCCAGGGAATCGATCTTTTCCCTAAACTCTTTCAGTTTGTCGTCATTCTTGGCCATTCTCTATCAAATCATCCAGGTTTTCGAATTTTAATTCCTTCACTTCCACAGGAGCAGGTAAATCGGTCAGTTTATTTAATCCAAAATGTATCAAAAATTCCTTCGTGGTACCGTACAACGCCGGTCGTCCGGGAACTTCCTTATTACCCACCGGTTTTACCAGTTTTTTGGAAATAAGAGAAGTTACCATGGCTCTGGAAGAAACCCCACGAATATCGTCTATTTCGGATAATGTGATGGGTTGTTTATAAGCGATGATCGCCAAAGTATCCAAGCTAGAACGCGAAAGTTGTTCTCTCTTCTTCTCTTTGAAGAGCTTTGCTAAAATTTCGGAATATTTTTCGTTCGTGGAGAATTGATATGCGCCTGCGATTTCTCTAAGAACAAAACCTCCGTCCTTCTCTTGGTAATCCAAGATCAGCTCGTCGAGTATATCACGAGCTTCCTGTTTTTCGCAGTCTATGGATTTTGCAATACTGGCTAGTTTCAGCGGTTCTCCGGAAAGGAAAAGCAGCGCCTCTATCAGTCCTTTTAAGCCGGCTTTGTCGCGTTCCACGGTTCTCCCACCAAGAATATACGGATTTCGCCGAAAGTTTTATGCTGGCGGATGGATACAATTCTCTGTTTACAGAGTTCCAACATCGCCAGAAAGACGGCTACTATCTCGGCTTTCTCCGGCTTGACCGTAGAAAACAATTCTTCAAAGGAGATATCCGAACGTTCGACGAGCAGTTCGGAAATGGTACCCATCTTTTCCTCGACAGAATACCGGTGGGGCGCGGTAAGTAAAGCGGGAATCTCGCCTTCGTCTTCCCGTTTTTCCAAGATCTCGTTAAATGCGGAGATCAGGTCTAAAAGGCTTAGATCCAGCCAGGACTCGGACTCGTCTATCACCTGATTGGTTTCTCTCGAGAATACTCCGGCCTGAATCTTGTCCACATCCCCCATTTTTTGGGCGGTTAATTGGAATTTTTTATGTTCAAGAAGTTTTTCGACCAGTTCGGGGGGAAGAGGAGGATCGTAATCCTCTTCTTCGAAACCCGGATCGGGTAATAATGCCTTGGATTTGAGATAAACTAAATTTGCAGCCATAAGAGCGTATTCCGCTCCCATGTCTATATGGATACTTGCAGAAATCTTAATGAAGTTTAGAAAGTCTTGAGTGATCCTAGAAAGGGAAACTTCGAATATATCAACCTTATAACTTTCTATAAGAGACCAGAGAAGACTTAAAGGTCCCTCCGTAATACCGCCTTCGGAATTGTTCCATTGAACTACGAAGGATTGTGTGGCGTTTTCTCTTTCCATCTTTTTAGGAATTCAGTGCTTTTTCTGCCGCCTGTTGCAATCTTTCCGGTGAAAAAGGTTTTACTACGAAATCCTTCACTCCCATCTTGATCGCTTTTGCAAGAAGTTCTTCCTGCCCAAGAGCGGTAACCATAATGATACGCGCTTTCGGATCCAATTTAAAAATTTCCTGGGCTGCTTCGATCCCGTCTTTTTCTCTCATGGTGATATCCATGGTGACTAGGTCCGGCTTGATCGCTTTGTACTGATCGACAGCGATGTTTCCGTTTTCGGCCTCGCCGACGATCTCATGCCCTCCGGCGACGAGTGCGTCCTTCACCATGGTCCTCATGAATTTTGCATCGTCTACTACGAGAATTCTGGCCATAATTAGTTTCCCCTTTCTTTGAGAATGGAAAGTATCCTTGATGTTATTGCGCTTACTGGTTCTACGAACTGAATCCCGCCCATTTCGATGGCTTGGCGATTCATTCCGAAGATCACGGAGCTGTCCTCGTCTTGGGCGACAGTAGAAGCTCCGGTCTCTCTCATTCTGAGAATTGCCGCTGCTCCGTCCTTACCCATGCCGGTCATAATTACACCGACTAAGGCGCTCCCGTATTCCCGGATTGCGCTGTCGAATAAAACTTCGACTGAGGGCCTGTGTCCATTTACCAACGCTTCCCTACCTAAGGCAATCCATTTCCGTCCTGCCCTAGATTCGATCTTTAAATGTGCATCACCCGGAGCAACATAACCGGTTCCGGGACGAATTTCTTCTCCATCCTCGGCTTCCTTTACCTTGATCTTGGAATGATCGTTTAAACGAGAAGCAAAAGCTTTTGTAAAACCCACAGGCATATGTTGTACGACGAAAATTGGTAAATGAAAATTCTCCGGAAAATCGGAAAAAACCGTCTGCAAAGCTTTCGGACCACCGGTGGATGTCCCGATACAAATCGCTTCCACGGCTTTTTTTTCATCTTTGAAAATTTTACTTTTGACCGCATCTACAAGTTTTTTGGGGTCAAGCGTCGCATGACTTGGTCGTATGCTATCGAAATAAGCAAGTATTCTATTTCTAAGAACGGTTCCGATTTCTTCCGGATTGAATTGATTACTCGAAGAAGGTTTCGGAACAAAATCGATGGCGCCGTATTCCAATGCTTTGAAAGTTGCTTCCGCTCCGTGTTGAGTGAGAACGGATAGCATCATTACCGGAATACCCAATTTTCTCTTCTGAAGTTCTTGTAGCGCGGAAAGCCCATCCATCACCGGCATTTCCACATCTAATATCACTATATCGGGTCTGAGTTTTGTGGCGAGTTCGATACAATCCACTCCGGTTTTACCGGTGGCTATAACTTGTATCCTACTCTCCTTTTTGATCTGGTCAGAAATAATATTTCGCACCAAAAGAGAGTCGTCTACGATCACGACCCGAATCGACCCGTCCGCGGGAGTTCCTACCACGACAAAATCCTAGTGTTTAAAATTTCGGAAGTAAATCCATGAGTTCGTCGAAATCCGGCAGGAATAAAAGTACTCCTAACAGGTTGTTTCCCTCATGATTAAATTCGGTGAGCATACTTAAGAACTTAGTTCTTTCCGGTTTTACTACATCCAAAACTTCCAGGAAGGTTCCTTCCACAAGTTCAGGGACAGCCGGCATCACGCTCACCTTCGCCTTGTTGGAAATGGAGTTCAAAACGGAAGCACAAACTATATTTGCGATCTCGGATAGTACACTTTTCGTATCTTCGTCCAAAGTATCTCCGCTTGCGGCGGAATCCAAAAGTTCTCTGGCCAAATTTTTGGCGTTCTCTCTGGAGAACATCATCAGCATGTTTCCATTCAGGTCTCCGGTCATTTTGACTTTCATACCGTAGAATTTATCGTCAGAGAAACGGATCTCGGAAGCCAAACCTTCCTTGTCATTCATGATAATTTCAGGAATAAACAGATCCACATTCCTGTTCAGGATTTGAGAAAGTACCATACCGGCATTCATCATACCGGTGTTTACCACGGATTCAATTTTCTTGATCTGTTCTTTGCTCAGGTTTCCGGTAAATTCCTTAGAGTGAGATACAGCCATCATTCTCTGTTTTTTCTGTTCTAAAAAACCTTCTATTATTTGATCGGCTCTTTTTCTCTCTTCGTCGGAAACCGGAGAATCGGAGATCAATTCGTTGATATGCGATCTATATGCTTCTTCCATTCCTTCTTTTTTAGCGGCAGGTCTTTCCAGAACCGCGGTGTTGGAAGAAAGTTCGGAGGGACTATCCGACGAACTGATCAATTTGTCCTCCGAAGGTCGGATCTCCATACTGGACTTGATCGGAGCGGAAGAAATTTCCCTTTCGAGTTCTTCTTTTGCTACGATCACCTTTTTGGATTCATCCGATTTTTTACGTTCGCTTTTCTTGCGACGTTCCCTTTCTCGCGTGGTGATCTCGTGAAGTTTATGATTATAAACGTTCGTAGGGTTGGAAGTTTTTTGGATATATTTCTCTTCTTCCGTTTCGATGGTGCGGATCGTGCTGATACGTTTCATCGTTTCCAGATGATAATTTATGTATCTTGCATTCTCTTCCAATTCCGCGGCAAATTCCACAAGACCGGGAATATCTAGGACCATAATAATGGTTCCATCTCCCATGATGGAAGCTCCGGTGAGTCCCTTGATATTTTTGAAGTTTTTCTCCAAGGACTTGATGACAGTCTCGTGTTTTCCAACCAGCTCGTCGACCATGAAGCCTAATTTACGGCCCTTGTATTGAACGATAACGACTGGGAATTCCTCCCTGTCCGTTTTATCCTGAAGGCCCAAAATACGATTCAATCTGTAGATCGGAAGAACTTCTCCTCTCAAGTTGATGATCTCGTTTCCTTCCAGAGTGGTTATCTGTTCGTTGTTTACCTTGATGGTCTCGTTCACTTCCGAGAGAGGGAAAGCGTATACTTCTTCTTCCATTACGATCAGGATAGAAGGAATGATCGCAAGCGCCTGAGGGAAAGAGAGAACGAAAGAGGTTCCGGATCCTTTCTGGGATTGGATGAGAATTTTACCTTTGAATTCCTGGATCAGGTTATTGACCACGTTCATACCTACGCCGCGACCGGAGATATCGGTGATCTTGTCGGCAGTGGAAAAACCGGGAGCGAAGATGAATTGATAAATATCACTTTCTTCTAATGCGAGTGCGTCGGTCTCGGAAACGAGTCCTTTCTCTATCGCTTTTTTACGGATCTTTTCCACATCCAAACCGCGACCATCGTCACGGATCTCTACCATAATATTACTTCCGCCTTGGTAAGCGTTTAGCTCGACGATCCCGATCTCAGGTTTGCCTAACCTTTTTCTTTCTTCAGGCGATTCGATACCGTGATCCACAGAGTTTCTGATCAAGTGAAGAAGAGGCTCTCCTAAAGCATCGATCACTTTTTTGTCCAGCTCGGTGGACTCTCCGTTCAAGACTAGATCGACTGTTTTTCCCGTTTCTAAAGAAAGGTCTCTAACTAAACGAGAGAATCGACGGAAGACGGTGGAGATAGGCACCATCCGGATATTCATGATCCCGGACTGGAGTTCCTTGGAGATACGATTGATAAGATCGATGCGGCCTTTGAGTTCGTTGAATAACTGATCGTCCCCGAATGTGCGGAGAAGATCGTCGTAAATTTTCTGAAAGCCGGAATTTGTGATCACAAGCTCGCCCACATTATTCATGAGCTGATCCAGTTTATCGGAAGATACTTTAATACTTTTTAAAGTAACTTTCGCCTCGTTGCTTCTCTCTTCCTCATCCAGTTGGTAGGAAGAAGGAACTCCCGATTCGGAATAACCGCTGAGTTTAAATTCTTGGATCATCAGGTTTTCCACCATATCCACGTTGGCAGCTTTGGTCAGTTCTTCTTGGGATTCGGAACTTACGATCAGGATGGAAAGATACGGGGCTTCGGTCCCATTCTCCAATTCTTCCCCGCTCGGTTTGGTACGGAATACTTGGCCTAAATTTTTCAGGTTCTGCACAATGAGAGTATAACGTAGACCCTTCATTGGGGAATCTTTTTTGAGTCCCACTTTTAAGAGCCAGGGTTTTCCTGAACCGTTGCGAAGGATCTCTTCCAATTCTTTTTGGTCGTCGGCATCCAATTCTATCCCATTCGCGTTAAGTTCCTCATGTTTAGCAACCGGAGTAACCGACTTCGAAACGGATCTTCCGGAAGAGCTAGGAGCGGGTGCGACATCCGGATTTTTTTCGTATGCTTCCAGTCTTTGGATCATATCCGTATACGGAGTATCCACTTTTTTGCCGGCTGCAACATTCACGATCACGTTTTTGATCAGATCGAAACATTGAAAGAGTAGATTTACTAGAGAAAGGTTGACTACAAGTTTTCCATCTCGAATACTTTGGAGAAGATTCTCCATTTTATGAGCAAGGTCGGAAAGATTGTACAATCCGACGAATGCGGCCGAACTTTTTAAAGAGTGAGCCGCACGGAAGATATCATTGATGGTCTGAGGATTGGACTGGTCCTTTTCCAGTTTTAAAAGGTTCGCATTCAGCTCTTCTATCTGGTCTTCGGATTCTTCCAAAAAGAGTTCCGTGTATTCGCCGAGTACTCCTGCCATTTACGCTTCCTCCGCCGCATAATCCATTACCTTGGATAAATTCAAGTTCAGGATCAGAGATTCTTCAAACTGGCTAACGGATTCTATAAGTTCGCTATAATTTACGCTCAGGTCTTCGTCCGCTTGACTGACCTTATCTTTTCGGATCTTAACCACTTGTTTCACGGAATCGACTAGGAGCCCTGCCCTTTTTTCGCCGCTAACAACTACTATAATCCTAGTGGAAGGAAGAATATCACAAAAACCTAATCCAAAAAGTTCCTTTAGATCCATGATCGGAATGATCTCGCCTCTTAAGTTGATCACTCCAAGTATAAAACCTTCCACGTTCGGGATTCGAGTGATAGGTACCGGTTTTAGGATCTCGTGGATATAAAGAATATCGATCCCGAAAATTTCCTTATCCACTTCGAATGTAAGAAATTCCTGGAGCGATTCCAGGTCTCTTTCTTCTTGGTTTTGTTCCGTGTGGTTATTTTTATCTATGGTTTTCACCGGTTCTCCGCCGCTTACTCTTTCAGGACGGAAACCTTGGGCCCAAGTTTCCGGCTTAGTACATTGTCGACATGGAGCCCCCCGAAAAAGAAACTCCTCATCGAATTATCCGACTGATTTTTCCCCCATTTTTCCGGGAAAGCAATGGTTTTTTTTCTCCGTAATCACTGTACCTGCTTTCAGATCATGGGGTTCTGCGGAAAAATCGCAAGGGTATAGGTCCTCAAAAGAAAGGCCAATCATTTTTTCGGAAAGGATATCCTCTAGAGAACGATCGTAAAAACCCTTCCCCCTTCCGAGCCTTGCCCCCTCCCCATTCCAGCCCAGGGCGGGAACGAGTATCCAGTCTGCATCCTTAGGCTGTAAGATATCTTCTCCAGTCGGCTCCAAAATACCGAAAGCACCTTTGGAAAATCCGATCCCGGACTTAAATTCCAATCCTGAATGAGTTACTTTTGGAAAAAATATGTCCAAAACGAAACTTCCCATCTGCAAAGAAGGGCTTAACGGTAGAAAGGGAGAAATTTCAAAATCGTCCGCAATATAGGAGATGATCTTTAGGTGAGAAGAAGATGAGCTATGTCTCAGAAATTCCAGAAGATTGTAGCGGATTCTTTCTTCTTTTTCTTTCCTGGAAGGAACTCCCAAGAGAAGGGATTTCATTTTTTTTCTGGCTTCCGATTTAGAAACCAAATCAAAGATCTCCGATCAAACCTTCTTCCAAAAGAGTGATCAATTTTTTGGTCTTTTCTTCCGCTTCGGGAGAAGAAGGTCCGGCGTCACCAGTTTGATTTTTGGATTGTTCCAATTCGTCTGCGAAGTTTAAAGCTGCGAGAACTGCCAGTTTCAATTTAGGCGCGTTAGGCATCCCTAATTGTAACTCTCGGACTTTTCGATCCACCAATTCGGCGAGCCTTTGGATATACTCCGGATCGGTATCGCCTACTATGGTATAGTCTTCGCCCAGGATACGAGCTTTGACTCTTTCACTCATAAAAATTACTTAGGATCGTCTTCGATGACTAAGAAATCGTCGTCCTCGTCCGCATCGAATACGCTGATCGAATCGTCATCGTCTTCGATAATGATATCATCGTCGTCGGCGGAAACAGGACTGAAGTCGTCGATAGGTTCGTCGGTGATGATGATCTCGTCGTCTCCTCCGGAAGAATCGGAAGATTCGGTCAGAACGGAAATATCATCGTCCTCATCATCTAAAAGAATGATTTCGTCGTCTTCGTTAAAATCCTCTTCGGAAGAATCTCTAACAACGGATGGAGCGGCAGAAGCCGCAGCCGCTCCTGCGGCTGCACCGGCAGCAGCACCAGTAGCAAACGAAGTCGTAGAACTAGGCTTAGGTGAAGAAGAAACACTTGATGATCCGCCGCCGGAAGCTGGAAGACCATCCAAACGTCCCAGAAGCTGATTGATCTTCGCTTCGAGTGCGCGTTCTCTTTCTTTAATTCCTTCCAGTTCAGCGTTTGCTTTTTGGAGTTGTTCGCGGAGGGAAGAAAGTTCTTTTTCTTTCTCTTCCATCGCCAGTTTCATCTGGTCGTTTTCCGCCCGAAGAGATTCGTTTTCTGTTTCCAGGCGACCGTTTTCCGCCCGAAGGTCGCTAATGAGCTCGAGTGCTTTTAGGACTTTACTCTCGAGCTCCTCAATTGTCTCCATAGTTAACATAGTGCGAACCTCGTTCTCCTTTATTGGAGTGGTTTATTTTATAAAAATACACTTAGAGCGAAATTTCGTCTAAATATTTCAGACTTTACGCATCGGCAAAATCCATCCCATTTTTCATCTTTCTGAAAAAGAGAAAAACCTTTTTTTCTAAAAACGAAGAAAGCCCGTAGAATTACGGGCTTTTTCAGGCAAAGAAGGTCCGAAAACCGAACCTCCGTTAGGGCAATATGATTATGCCGCTACCTTAATTTTTTCAACGAGGGCGTTGAAAGTTTCTTTGTCGCTAAATGCAAGTTCTGCCAGGGCCTTTCTGTCCAAGGAAATATTGGCTTTTTTCAGACCATGGATGAACTGAGAATAAGAAAGTCCAGCTTCGCGAGCTGCAGCATTGATACGGATAATCCACAATTTGCGGAAATCACGTTTTTTTGCTCTTCTGTCTCTATACGCCCACTGCCCAGCCTTCATTACCGCGGATTTTGCGGTTCTGTAAAGTTTGGATCTTGCTCCTCTAAAACCTTTTGCGGTTTTTAGGATTTTTTTACGACGATTCTTGTGTATGGTTCCGTTTGTTGCGCGTGGCATTATCGAACTCCGTAAGGCATGAGTCTAACGATTGCTTTCCAATCCGCATCCACTACCAAGGTCATTCCTCGCAGACGACGACGTCTTTTGGGTCCTTTTTTGGTAAGAATGTGACGGGTGTTCATACTCTTCCGTTTTATTTTATTATTTTTGGAAAACTTGAACCGTTTTGCTGCGGCTCTATTTGTTTTAAGCTTAGGCATTTCCTTACCTCGATAACTCCTGACTCTAACTCTTTCTTACTTCGCGGAAAGAGGCGAAATAACTACAACGATCTGACGTCCATCCAGTATAGGTTCTCTTTCGGGAGTTCCTACGGATTTCAGATCTTCTACCATTCTGTTGACTACATTCATTCCGAGTTCGGAATGCATCATCTCACGACCGCGAAAGCGAAGACTGACCTTTACTTTGTCCCCTTTTTGGAGGAACTCCACAGCATGGCGTTTTTTAATTTCGTAATCGTGTTGTTCGATCCGCGGACGGATCTTCACTTCTTTCACGTTGATTACGTGTTGTTTTTTCTTCGCTTCCTTACTTTTTTTAAGTAATTCGAACTTGTATTTTCCGTAGTCGATGATCTTGCATACATGGATTTCTTGGTCTCCGGATACTTCCACGAGATCCAAGTTTTCTTCCTTTGCACGCCGCAGAGCCTCGTCAAAAGAAACGATCACTACACCGTCGTCCGTCACCAATCTTACCTGGGACACCCCGGTAATTTTTTCATTAATTCTATGATTAAATATCTTATCGGTGTTTTTCGGTTGAGGCCTCTTCTGCATTCAATCTCCGGTTTTTTCCAATTTTTTGGCCAATAGGCTGGGTTTCAAGCGATTTTCTCCGCAGATAGGGAGACTGTTCAAGTAGAATTTAGTTCAACCCAAAGTTCCTAAGATAATTTCGCACGGAGCTCAGAGAGATCACGGAGGGGTTAGGATAAAGGTCCTAAAATCGTTCCTCTTCGCGACTTTATGTAAAAACAATCCTCTGTGTTCTCCGTGTCCTCTGTGCGAACCCTTTTTACAGACCCTCTGCGATTTCCTTTTCGAGAATTGCCTGAAACTCGGAATACGACATAGAAATCGTTTCCTCGCTACCGCGTTTTCGGACCGCAACAGTTTCGGAATCCTTCTCCTTTTGGCCCAGAACCAGAAGGTAATTTGCCTTTTTGAGGATGGAATCACGGATCTTGGCCCCGATCTTCTCGTTACGAAAATCGCCTTCCGCTCTAAAACCCAAATCGATCAGTTTTTTCAGGATCTCGGATCCGTAATCCTGCACGGTTTCGGTTACGGTTAGAACACGAACTTGGTTCGGAGAGATCCAAAGTGGGAATTTTCCTTCGAAGTGTTCGATTAAGATCCCTATAAATCTTTCCAAAGATCCGTAGATCGCTCTATGGATCATAACCGGTCTTTTTTTGGCTCCGTCCGAATCGGTATAATCCAATTCGAAACGATCGGGCATGGAGAAGTCTATCTGCACGGTTCCGCATTGCCACATTCTTCCGATAGAATCCTTGATATTAAATTCGATCTTAGGTCCGTAGAATGCACCTTCACCCTCTTTGATGGAGAATGGAATATTTCTTTTTTCCAAAGCTTGCCTAAGAGCGTTGGTCGCAAACTCCCAATCTTCGTCCTTACCTTGTGATTTTTCCGGACGAGTTGCAATATAAGTTTTAAACTCCTGGAATCCGAACTTCTTATATACATTAAATGTGAAGTCGATGATATCCAATACTTCCGTTTCCAAATAATCCAAAGGTGCATAGATATGCGCATCATCCTGAGTGAATGCTCTCACTCGGAACAATCCATGAAGAACTCCATGCAATTCGTGCCGGTGAACACTTCCTAATTCCGCGAATCGAAGAGGAAGTTCCTTATAAGAATGAAGGTGGTGTTTGTAGATCAGGCTACAACCGGGACAGTTCATGGGTTTGATCGCGAATTCTTCTTCGTCGATAGAAACAAAATACATGTTCTCGTTGAAGTTGTCCCAGTGACCGCTCCTTCTCCATAACTCGGAAGAAAGTACGGCAGGAGTTTTGATCTCTTGGTATCCACGTTTGGCACATTCTTTGCGAATAAAATCCGCGAGTGCATTCCATAGAGTGGTCCCTTTCGGATGCCAGAATGGAAATCCGGGAGCTTCCGGTTGGAAGGAGAATAGATCCATTTCCTTTCCGATCTTTCTGTGGTCCCTTTTTTTGGCCTCTTCCATCTGGAAGATATACTCATCCAATTCCTTTTTACTTGGAAATGCGATCCCGTAAATCCGAGTGAGCATTCGGTTGTTTTTGTCCGCTTTCCAATATGCTCCGGAAAGTGCGGTCAACTTGAATGCTTTCAAAAATCCGGAACGAGGAATATGAGGTCCTCTACAAAGATCGAACCATTCTCCCATTCCATAGATGGAAACTTTATCGTCAGGGATCTGAC
>NZ_CP162137.1:600000-752500 GCF_040833995.1 Leptospira sp. WS58.C1 | reverse complement strand
TATAACTAAAAGTCCCTCCGTTTCCGTTTTTTGGGAAGCCGAACTCATCATAATTGCTATATGTATAAACAAGCGAGAACAACTCATCCTTCATTGACACTATTCTTTGCGACGAATCGTAAATAAATGTATAATGTTGACTCGCTACATTGGACGAATCCAAAATCATATAGCTCTCCAAACCTCTTTGGGAGATCGCCGAATTCAATATCGGCGCCTCGATTAATCCGAGTTTAGCAGTCTCTACAGAGAGGTACGTTCTTACGTAAGAAGAACCGGAAGAATCAATACAGGTGTATACTAGCCCGGAGACTGAACATTGGTAAGTGGTGGTCGAGCTATCTTGTCTTTGAACCGTTTTAGGCAAAACTAAACAACTCCGATTGGGGATCAGTAAGGCTAACGCAAGAGAATCGCTTTTAGAATCTCCTCCACAATGCCAGTGGAGCGAAAAAAGTAAAAGTAAGGCGAAAGGTAAGACACGGTTTTGCATTATGGGATCTCTCGATATTGATATGAATAGAAAGCTTTTTCAGCATTCAAACGACTGCAATTTTATCAAAGAGCCGTTTGAATATCAATATCGGACACTACGCAGAAATTTACGGTTCCTTAGTAAAACTACCTAATGATCGACTGAAACCCCTAAGAAAATTTATCTTACGACCCCATTTCCTCTTCTACAGAATAATTTTCGCCGATCGAAAATGCGCAAATGCGAGATAAATGTGTATAAGATAAACCGGTTTCCTCGGCCCAGGCATTAAACTGCTTTTGAATTGCCGACAGATCCTTTTTGGATTTTCCAGTAGAAGACAACGAAAGACCTACATCGCGTAAACATAATATAACATCGGAAGATAAAATAAAGGAATCCCTTCCGATAAAACGTAAGAAGTATTGCCCTGTATTTCCGCCCAACCTGGATCCATGCTTGGAAAGAAAATCCAAAAGTCCGATCTGATCCTGGACGGGCCAATCCGCCAAAAATTTTCCGAAACTACCGTGTTCCCGAGCGATCTCCACGACAAACTGCGCATTCTTTCTCACAGAAGAGATCTTTTGCGCATTGCGTATGATCTTTTCGTTCAATTGTAAGGCGTCCCAAAATCGATTCGGCTGCTTGAGTAATTTTGCAGGATCAAATCCGAGAAAAGCTTCTTCAAATCCTGGCCATTTATTTTCCACAACCTTCCAAACAAAGCCCGCAGAGAAGATCCGCTTTGCCATTTCACTAAGCACCCGATCATCCGAAAGGCGACTAAGTTTGCTTTTAGGATTTACTTTGGGAAGAAGGGATTGTAAAGCCTTCTCCCCACCTTTTCTTTTAGCTGCCCGCTTTTGGATCTTGTCAAAAGAAACCATTTATACTCCTAAATCCAAACGATAAGATCGTAAAATAAGATATAAATGAAAAACTCAAATCTCTCTTAGTAAAGAAAAAATCGAAACCTTTAAAGGAGCAGAATATATCTTCACTTGTTGGAATTCCAACATGAGTAGAGCGACTAAAATGTAGTTGTAGAAATTGCGAAGATCTGATACAAGGACTTTGCTGTTCGCGGGTACCACCGTACCGGCCCCCACCCAAAAAGGGCGGGGCCTTTTCAAAAATCTCCCACTCATTGTCACAATCTCTCTCCTTGCGCGTCTTTCTTTTAAAAGAGGAAACAAATGAACGCAAGATTCAATTATGCCAAAGTATATCCCCAAGTTTTCGAAAGAATGATAGAGATGGAAAACTTTGCTAAGAGCTCAGGGATCGAAATCAAACTTTATGAGCTGATCAAGATCAGAGCTTCTCAGATCAATGGTTGCGCTTTTTGTATCAACATGCACACCGTTGATGCCAGAAAGTTAGGAGAAGAAGAAAGAAGGATCTATCTTTTGAACGCTTGGAGAGAGGCGCCTTATTATACGGAAAAAGAAAGGGCTGCTTTAGAATTAACGGAATTTGTGACTAAAATTTCGGAACATGGGGTTCCGGATGACCTGTATACGAGAGTTCGAGCCCATTTTGAGGAAAAGGAATTTATCGCTTTGATCGTCGTAATCAATACGATCAATTCCTGGAATCGGATTGCGATCTCCACCGGGATGACGGCTCCGAATTGAAAAATACTTTCCGTTTCGTATTTCATACGTTCCTTTTGGGACAACTTCCGATCGAAGGACGTATGAAATATTTTTTAATATTTATAATGTTTGTTTCTATTCCAACTTAGTTGCTTCCAAGGTTTTTGTCAAAGACTGAGAAGTTCCTTTTAGTCTTTCCAAACTAGTTCGAAGCTTTTCCGTGATCTCGGACATTTCCATAGATCTTTTACTCAGATATTCTATCCCATCTAAGATCTGTTTAGCTCCATTCGATTGTTCTAATGTCGAATTTTTCATCTCTTTGGAAAGTTCACGGATCTGTTTGTTTTTATCCTCCACTTCGGTAGATAAACTTTTTTGTTTGTCTACCGAGTCCCCTACTTGAGCAAGAGCTTCTCCGATTGAACCGATCCCCGCCGTCAACTCACGGAATGCCTGGACCAACTCTCCGAATTTTTCGGAGCTGGTATCGGAAGCTTCTCCCAAGGCTCCGATCTGTTTAACGATCTCTTTTGCGTTTCTGGAGGAAGAATCCGCAAGTTTACTCACTTCCTCCGCTACTACCGAGAATCCTTTTCCCGCTTCCCCCGCCCTTGCCGCCTCTATGGCTGCATTTAAAGAAAGTAAATTCGTTTTCCCTGCAAGATCTTGGATCACTCCTAATATCTTACTCACTTCCTGGACCGTACCCTTAAACTGAGAGAATACGTCTAACGCAACTCGGACCGTGCCCTCCCCCTCGATTGCTGTGGCAGCCGAACCTTCGCCTAGGCTTCTTGCAAAGGAAACGGCTTCGAATACTCGGACCATTTGGTCCTTCCATTTATCGATGGAAGTGGAAGTATCATCTCCGAATTCATCCTGTTGTTCCGCCATTTTTGCGATGGATTCAATACTCGCACCCATCTCTTCCAAAGTGGCGGACGTTTCTTCCACCATACTAGCAAGATCGCGGCTACTATCTTCGTTTGCTTTAGCCACGTCTTCCACATCAATTAAAGATTTGCGAAGTTCTTCCGCTACTATTTCGGAACTTTGCAGAATTTCCTTCGCAGAGGTATAATTTCGAATCGCCCGTTCTTCCGCACTTTGTGCTTCTTCTACCAACCTTCTTACGAACTTGGTTGCATAGGAGATCGTAACCCCGAATGCGAATAAAAATACTCCCATTAAAATTACAAGAGGAGATCTCAATCGGACCATTCCTTCATAACCCATAGTGAGAAGTTGCGGGTTCAGAATAGTGAGTGCCATAGACATCGCGGTGAATTGAACTGCCAAGACGGTGGAAGTGATAAAAGTGAATCTAGGATTGAACCTAAAAATAGTTCCCGCTAAAATCAAAAAATAGATCCCGTAGTTTGCAGGGCTCAACACCCCGTTCGGTTTCCATTGGTCTTCCGTTCCAAAATACCCGGCCTGTACTATCGCATAACCGATAAATTCCATAAACACTGTGGCGTATTTCAACCAAGGTTTGTAACCGAAAAACTTCATTACAAAAATGGAAAAGAAGATTATGAAGGAATATGCGATGATTCCACCGATATAATAACCTAAAACCGATTGGATCCCGCTTTTCCAGGCTAGCCCAAATGCGGTTCCGAAAATAAAAACTATCGTTAAAAAGATCCGCAGATAATTTGCGGCTACTTCCCCTTGGCGTTCTAGTTCCAAATTTCTATTCATTATTCCTCGGTTAGGCGGTTTCGTTTTTGGCCTAAAATCTCTTCGAATCGACCGAGTGTCAAGCAGGGATATTATGTGGATGTAATTTAGAAGAATTAAAAGTTGATTGGGATCATTAATGCCAACTCGAGGGTGCTCATGTGGATGGTATATCCGGAATCCTTGAACAACGGTCCATGCCAACTCAGCCTAGCTTTTACGAACCCGAATTTAGGCGTTTCTACATAGATCATGTATGCAAAAACTTGTTTATCCTTAGCGTTGATGCTGGTTCTGGACAGTGCGCTCAAAGCTAATAATTCCAAAGGATTGTAATCATCCTTCAAAGATGTATAAACTAAAAGTGATAGAATATCCGTAGAAAAATTGGTGCCTTGGCTGGCAAGATACGCCCCCATTAATTCCAAATTATTACCTTGGCTTAAGTTTAATAAAAGATAATTGAATAGCGGATCTCCGCTTCTCAGATCCACTAAGCCGGAGCTCAATTGTATAAAACTTAATGTATTCAAAAAAGTATTTCTGTCACCCATTGCTCCATACAATTTTCCGATCATTTCTCCGGGATCCCTAAAGTCCACATTCCCTCTCATTCTGATGTCGGCTAATCCGAAACCGACCCCCATACGAAATCCGTCTACGTCCGGATTTCCCCAATAGAATGTAGGTATTATATAATTATAATCTACTTTGACGTTAGTTCCGAGATCCGCAGTAACCGAATTTTTATCATTCTGTCCGGAACTACTGCTACTAGACGAAGAGGAACTTGAATCGGAAGAAGAACTTGTATCCGGAGCAGGTACTGAATAGGATTGTTTGTCGAACTCTTTTCGGGCGGAATGGAACAGAAGTTGAACTCCAAAAGCCTCGTTGATCTTAAAGTCCTTACTTCTGATATCAAAAAAGAAATTAGACCTTTGAGACGTTGTAGTCATCGCAGCGGACCTTCCTCTTCCGCTGATATCCAGGTCGGAAATAAAATCGTAACTTCCGCCCGGTTGTATGGAAAAAAACCTAGCCTTAGGGACTTTAGGAATGCCTAAGTCTCTATCGAACTTGTTTGCCTTCTGTCCCGAGTCATAATGATCTCGGATCTCTTTTAAGACATCGTCATCCAAATCCGTTTTTGGGGGAGAAGCGAAATTATAGATTGGAGTTAAAAAGAAGATCAAAAATAAAAAAAATAATTTTGCCCGGATATTTCGCTTCATGTAGTATAAGAGTTTTTCCAAAAAGTCGAGGCTCACAAAGGCCGACACTTAGTTTTTATTGATAGTTTATTTTGGGACGGACTATAAAGAACATTATTTATTTATTCGATCCAATTCGAGTCAACTAACAAAACGGATTGAATAAGTAATGGTACACTTTAAGATGGAAACAATGGATTGGAGATTTAGGTCCTTACTTTTTCTAAACTTAACCGTATTCAGCATGGGTTGTATAAAAACCTTTCCTGTGCTGGAAGATCCTGTCCCTGGGGAAGAAGGTTTAGTTGCGTTTGGTCTGATCGTTGCCCAGGGAGGTATCTCGAATGGGATATTTAGAGGTTTAGAAGATTCGATTCCAAAAGAAACACATATATCTTCTCTCTCGGACAATACTTTAAGAATTAATCTAGAAGATCCAGGGCAGGAAATGGAGGGAGACGAAAATTACAGATTTTTATGGGTCAAAAAATTACAGCTAGGAAAATCGGATGGAAGTGCTCCTAAATATTTCGCAGTCACTAGACTCCCGCAAAACCAATCTTTAATATTGGACAGTGCCTCTTATTCTTATACCACAACTCATACCTACACTACCGTAAACAAATATGGGCATGTGCAAACACATACCTACACTGTTCTTCATACCGACTCCATCCGAATAGAATATGATCCATTAGAAAAATCTAAATTTTCTTTCACAAATCCGGGTGGATTAGAGATCCGATTTATAGGAAATTTTATCGCCTATCCAAAAGATACAGATCCGACTTATGGCAGGCCTTATTTGGGCACCTACGTTCTGGAAAATCTGGATACTTATCTACAGGGAAATCCGAATTTTTCTTCTAATATTAAAAGTAAATATTACGGAAAGGAAGAAATAAGTCCAAAAGGTGCAGAGATCCATTTCCTAAAAAGATTTATTAAAGAAAATCGATCTCGCTATTGGCAGGATATCGCAATTAAAAAACTTCTCCAATTAGATCCGAAGATTAGAGAAGCGGCGATCAAGGCAAAGATCCCAATCCCGACTCAAGATTTACGTGTTGAAAATTCCACCCAGGAGAACTAAGGTTTTGAGATCAGAGTATTAATCGTACCGCTAAACCCGGTATTCAAAATAGTCCAAGAAGAAGGATCCAATCCTGTTTCGGAATAAATTACGTTTCCTGCTCTTCCCGCTCCTAAAAATAATTTCACGTACGGATTATAGGCTAAGCTTAAAAAGTCCGGCTGACCGTTATCGTAGGAACAGTTGCCGATCGATTCATAACCGGTCCAATTGGCACCCGCATCGGAGGAATTCATCCAAGTACAATTGTCTCCGAGTGCAACAATCATATTTCCCTTAAAGGCCATGGAATTCAGAAGAATGTCGTAGGTCCCCAATAATTCATTCGTAACTACTTCTTCCCAATCCCCTCCTGAAAGCTTTCGATTCACGTAATTCGCACCGTCTCCTTCTCCAAAAGAAAAACGGGATTGGTTCGGCCCTTTGGAAAACCAAAACGTATTCGGATTATAGTTAGGTGGAGAAGTAGGCATATTAGAATATCCTAAATATCCGGGTTGATCTGAATCGGAAACCCAAGTAGAACTTGCAAAACTATATTTTAGGATCGCACTGGATGAAGCATAGGATCCTGTTTCTCCCAGACAATGAATTCCTGCCGAATCCGCAGAAAGATAACAGGTAGAATTTAATCCTCCGTCTACAATCGGAGTCGGTCCTAACTTTTTAAAATTCCAGCTCATCCCATCGGAACTAACCAACCCATAATAGTCCTCGTTGGCTCCAGTTCCCATCTTATGGCCGGAAGCAAAAAACATCCCATTCCCATAAACCACTGACCTAAGAGGAGTATTAGAATAACTTAATATGTTTGGACTTGGACAGGCATGTTTTACCCACTCGACACCGTCGACGCTGCTCCAAATACCGCAATTATTCGAGTTCGTTTGATATGAGGTGCTGACTGTACCGACAGCCACCCACCTTCCGTTACCTTGCGCTAGTCCATAGATCACTCCGCCGGAACAACCCGTAAAAGGAGTAGAGCCGCCTTGTCGAATGCTCCAAACAATTCCATCATTGGAAGTAAAAAGGGAACAATTATCCCCTGCAGCCATAAACTCCGGGCCTGCATCTCTACCGTTAAGTACCTCGGAAAGGGTAATATCCATGAGTAGACCAATGGGAGATTTGGCAGAGTCTATATCGATGGATTTGGCTTGGTTACAAGCCGAAATAGAAAGTAAAAATACAAAAAAACAAATCCGCTTCATGACAGGTACTCCGGACCTTTAAACCACAAATCAAAGTCAAAAAAATTGCAAAACTTTCGTTAAAATATGGGATAGAACAAGCTCTAAAATTTTTTTTCTCTACCCAAAAGTTCGGCTAATAACACACCTGTGAGCACGAAACTGCATCCGATCAAACCGGTTGCGTCCATCCGTTCATCCAAAGTAAAATAGGCAAGAATTGCGGAGAATACAGGCTCCAAAGAAAAGATCAATCCCGCTCTCGTCGGAGAGATCCCTTGCTGGTATTTTGTCTGCAAGAATGTAGTTCCCACAGAAGAGATCAAACCGTTATAGAATAAGGCAGGCATAACTCTGGAATCCATTTTGATAAACAATGGTTCGAATTCCGTCCAATGTAAGAGAAATGCTAGAAAAAAAGCGAATACACTGGTCACTAATGTTTGAGACAAAAGGAGAATATCCAAAGGGCAGGACTTACTCGCCTTATCCACATAAATAATATATAAAGAAAAGAAAAACGCGCCACCCAAAGTAAGTATATCGCCCAGGTGATAAGATATTATAAATTTATGATCTTCTCCCGTTGATTCTGCGGAAAGAAAGAATAGTCCCAACATTACCACGATCACGCCCAGTAAGTTTCCGGAACTTGGCAAACGTTTCAAAAACAAAGTCTGCAAAATAGGAGTGATAACCACCAAGGTCCCTGTCAAAAACCCGGACTTAGTAGCGGTTGTGTATTTTAAGCCGACTGTCTCGAATGCGAATCCAAGAAACATCCAAAAGCCCAATAAAAAGGCCAAGAAGTAAAGAGATTTGTTTGCCTTCCAAGTCGGATAAGATACGGGATCCTTTCGGTTCTTCAGAAGAATATAAATAATAAAAACGAACGTTGCGATCGCAAATCGGATACCGATAAATAAACAGGAAGAAATAGAGGCCAAACTCAGTTTTGTAGCGGAGAATGTCCCGCCCCAAATCAAGGTGCAAAAGATCAGCGCGGCCTCGTTTTTATATCTGTTCATTCCGATATTATTGTGCCGGGGTTTTCTTCTTTAGAACGATTTCCACTGCCTTCCAAGATTTCCAAGTGGTGCCCTGCCAGTTGACTGTCTCATATCCTTCCTTTTCCACTTTCAAATTAATACCTCTAATTCCGGGAAAGGATTGGAAAAACATTCCATCTTCTTTTCGAGAAGTCCTAACTTCCCCATGATAAAAAACGACCTTTTCATATTTGATATTTGCCGCTAAAGGATTTCCGTGTTCGTCTTTGATCTTGAAGTAAAGTTTACTTCCATCGGCAATTTCTTCCAAAAGGATCATCCATGCCGGTCTCAAAGATTCCATAATTTTCGGTACGTCCGAATATGGAGGATTCAAGTGAGAAGATTCAACTAAGTATGCGAGAGTCCCGTACTTAAAGAAATAGTAATCTTGATCCACCCCGTCCACTGCGTAGATATTTTTTTTAGCGCCGAAATTATGGTTTGGGTTTTTACTTTCTACGGCGGAAGCGATCCTCTTCGCTAAATTCCAAGTAAAGTCCGGTTCCGGATTAGAGGTTCCATCATTGGTATAAGGAACTAAGATACAATTCGCAAAAGCATGATAACTGATAGAAGCTACAAACCTTTCCTTTTCGGCTAAATTCATCATCGCTTGTGTCTCAGGCTCGGAACCGGGATACGGTCCTCTGAAAAATACGCTATTCGACATGGAAGAAGTTCGGTTCGATTTTGTTTTTCCCCAGAAGAATGGATAATTCCGATTGATATCTACTCCTGGATTTTCCTTTTCGGAGACTTGTCCCCAACCGGGATATCCGTTCTTTCTTCCCATCGACATATTCTCATGCCAGAAAACTCTGGAGCCGTCCGGATTTACGATTGGAACCACCCAGATCTTGAGTTTTGCAAACATATCCGCATACTTCTTCTTATGAGCCAAAAGTTCATAGATCACATCATAACAATGTTCCACGGAAATTACTTCGTTTGAATGATGAGCACAATTAAATAAGACGGATACTTTATTTTCATCCGGCACGGCAACGTCAGTGAGCAGAATTGCAGGAATCTCCCTACCCCTACTTGATTTTCCGATTACCTTGTGCTGCGTATGTCTCGGAAAAAGTCGATGTACCCAATATAGATAATGAGAATTTAATATATTATCCTTATAACCTTTCCTGATATCTGCTAATGCAAAAATGGATTCTGATAGGGAATTCTGGTAATTTCCGGAATAATATTTGAAAGGCATACCCTTTGCGATATTGATCCCTTCTTTAGGAAAACCGTATGTTTTTAATTTTTCCTTATGGATCACTGCATAACTATAATCTTTCTCTATAAACGTATAAGGAACTTCCCAAGAAGTTACTCTTTCGAATTCTTCCCTGGCGTTTTTATCTATTTTCAAAAGAATCGAGACGGAGCCGTCGTTTAATGGTCGAGAAGGAATAGTTTCCCTTAAAATGGAACAGGAAACTAAATAGGTACAAAAATAAAATTTGAGTAGAAAGACGCGAAGAAAGCCCGCCACAGTCGTAGTTTTTTGAAAGGGAATGGGGAAGAAAAGAAAGAATTGAGCGGAACGGTAAAATGCGAGATTATTTCCAGGGTAGAGGATCCATCTTCCCTACCCCGGAAAAAAGAAAGATGTCTACTTTTTAAGCCAGACTTGGGTTCTTCCTAATAATGAAAACCCAACGTAACCGCGGACTTCCAATTTTTTCCCACCGTCTACCGCTTTTAAAAAGCATTTGTACCAAGTCCCGTTGTTAGGATCTAAAATTTTACCACCGGACCATTTGTCTCCATCGGGAGCTAAACCACGAATGATTACCAGTCCTAAAACAGGTTTGTCTTTGTCCGTTCCGTCACATTCTGTACAAGTATGAGGTTTTCCGTTTTTATCAAGTGGATCGGTTAACTTTGCGATCTTACCGAAAATTTTACCACCCTGCTCGTAGATCTCTACGATCGACTCTTCTTTTCCTTCCTCGCTAACGGTTCTCCAACTACCAACCACCGGTGCCGGATCGGCAAACAATTCCCCTACGGAGAAAAAAATAAGGAGAGTGAGCGTACCTATAATCGTCTTCTTCATATTACTTCCTGAAATTCTAAAATTCGTTTTCAATTTCGCCTTTGCAGGCAAGATCCGCAAAGGCGATTTATTCGGCTTATCGAAACTGAAACTTAAGGTGTAAATCTAGAAGGTCCAGTCGGTAATTCATTTGCTGCATCTCCTAAAAGATACAAGGAAATTTCCGGTACAAAAGTGACGATTGCAAGACCCACTAAAAAAATCAGCAAGGTCGGCAACACCGCTTTAATAACGTTACCCAAAGGTTCTTTAAAAATCCCGGAGGCTACAAACAAGTTGATACCGACAGGAGGAGTTAAATAACCTATCTCCAAATTCACGATCATAATAATCCCGAAATGGATCGGATGGATTCCATACGTTATCGCCATTGGGGCTAATAAAGGTGCTAAGACCAAAATAGCGCTCATCACATCCATAAAACATCCTACGATCAGAAGAAGAATATTCACCCCGATCAGGAATGTTACAGGATCGGAAATCATTCCGGACATCGTCTCGACCATCGCCTGAGGGATCTGTTCGAGGGTCATAAACTTATTCAAGGCGACTGCGAATAACAGGATCAAAAATAAAGAACCCAACATTTGCGCACTTTCCACCAAAGAAGAAGGTAATGTCGACCAGGACATTTCTCTATAGATGAAAGCTTCGACTATAATCGCGTATAATACCGCAATTGCTGCCGATTCCGTCGCAGTAAACAATCCTGAGTAAATTCCACCTAGGATCACTACTGGCATAAATAAGGCTAAGATTCCCGCCTTGAATGTACGACCGATCTCCTTTGCATCCCATTTGCTAGTAGGAGTCTTCCATCCTCTAACTAAAGAATAAAAGACCAATAGTAGCATCAAAAGTAATCCAGGCCCTACTCCTGCTAAGAATAGATCGGTCACGGAAACTCCAACCATGATCGCGTAAATGATCATAGGAATACTAGGAGGAATAATGATCCCTAAGGTCCCGCCGGAGGATAATAACCCCATACTGAAACTTTTGGAATACCCGGCCTTAACGAGAGCAGGATAAACAATTCCTCCGATCGCTATCAATGTAACAGGAGAAGAACCCGAGATCGCGGCAAAAATACCGCAGGCAAATACTCCCGCAATTGCAAGTCCGGCAGGGATCGGAGCTGTCAAAGCCTTACTCAAGTCGATCAATCGACGAGCGATCGAACCATGGGTCATCAAATTTCCCGCGAGTATGAAAAGTGGGATCGCAAGCAATACCTCTTTATCCGCGGCATAATACATATCCTCTACTATACCTATAAAACTTCCTTCTCCGAGGAAATAGATACAATAAGAAGTCACCAATCCCATTATAACGAACAAAGGCTGACCGAGAAGGATAAGAACAACGATTAATGCAAGAAGTCCGACGCCTACCATTAAGCCTTTCCTCCGTTTTGAATTTCAGCTAACGCATCAGTTGCCTCGTTCTTAGTTGCAGGCCTGAGACTTGGGATAAACGAGTAAATCAAATGGCGAAATGCCATCGCCATAAAAGTATACGGAAAAATCGTTTTTACCACCCAAAGAGGTAGAAGTTCGATTACCGGATGGATATCTCCGAAATTTTTAGCCTCGGAAACGTGAACGTAAGACAGATACAGAAAAAACAAACAGAACATTCCGATCAAAAAATGTTCTAAACCCTTTTGAAAATTATGCGCTGACTTTGGCCAAAGTTTATCGGCAATCTCAGGACGCAAATGTCCTCCTTCTCCGGAAGTAAGAGCAGCTCCAAGAAATCCCCCCCAGATCATAAGAAGAATTGCAGCTTTTTGGGCCCATTCGATCCCGGAATTGAAGATCTCCCTTCCTCCCACATCGAGTCCCATTAAAATTGTAAGGCCTCCGAAACAAAGCCCAGCCAATACCTTTTCGAAATATTTCAAAAAGGTAAGAATCTTTCCCAGTACGTAAATCATTCTTATTTTTTCCCCGATTTATAGGCCTGTTTACCTTTTAAGATCAAATCGTAGATCCTTTTAGATTCTCCCCCCAACTTTCCAACCAACAATTTATCCAAACCTGCAGCGGAGTTTTTCCATTGTTGTAGCTCGGAAGCGCTTGGGGTGTAAACTTCCACACCTGTTTTTTTCAAGGTATTAAGAAGTTTAGAATCCAATGCTCTCACTCCCGCTCTGGATTCTTTTGCGATCCCATTTCCTTCTCCCATGAGGATCTTTTGTATGTCAGGACTTAATGTATCGAAGAAACTTTTAGAAATTACGACCATACCCGGCTGGTAAATATGCTGAGTATAGGTGAAGTATTTAATAGTAGTCTGCCATTCTGCAGCAAGAGTGAATAAAGGAGTATTATCGAAGGAATCAACCACACCGGTTTGTAAGGCGGGAAGAACTTCCGGAACCGCAATCGGAACAGCAGAGGCTCCTACCTTCTTCCAAAACTCCAAATGTACTTTGGATTCCTGAGATCTGATTTTTACACCCTTCAGATCTTCCGGCACTCTGATCGGTTTGGTCTTCGATCCGATATTCCTGTATCCATTTTCCGCCCAACTTACGAGTATAAATCCTTTCTTGGCTAGGATCTCCTTAACAGGTTCGTATAGAAAATTGTCCAAAATAAAATCCGCTTCCGCTAGACTATCGAATAGATAAGGTAATTCCAATACGTTAAGTTCAGGAACAGTATTCGCAAGAGCTCCGGCGGTAATACCTGCCACTTGTATCCTTCCCTTACGTACACCTGCGAGAATTTCATTTTCTCCTCCTAACTGTCCGCCAGGATATAATTTTACTTTTACCTGACCGCCGGAGTCCGCTTCGATCTTTTTCTTGATGCTCACCATAGTGTCCATCCAAGGAGTTCCGCTCGGAGCTACGGAAGCAACCTTCACCGTAACGGGGTCCGCAGAAACGGAGCCGACGACGGCAGATAGAAATGTCACCGCAATTAGAATAGGGGTTAATAACTGGTTCATTTTAATTTCCTAAATTTTCTCCTAACTTGACGGTCCCCGATAAGATCGAGGACCGCGGGCCGAATTCAAAAACATTCGGCTTTTGTTTGGGTTGATATTCTATTCGAACTCTTTAATCAGCTTTTTAGCTTTTAATTGTTCGATGATATTTTCGGATTCCACATCCGGGATCGCTTTCGCGTTTCCTTTGATCACATAGTTCAGCTGTTTAATGGCAGCTTCCTCGTTCCCTCTCAAACGGAAATCGGCGTATAGAACCCGAGTACCGAAATAATCGGGAGCGACCTTAATACATTCTTCGAAGTATTGATCCGCCAATTTTTTATTTCCGGTCGGGCTTAACGCCTCCGCGCCGGCTTTATATCGAAGGACAGCTCCGTAAAAGTAGGTTTTATTCAGTTGTTCTACTCGTAACATGGTCTTGGTAAGTTTGGATTTGTTTTCCAACAATGTCATCAAACCTTCCAGCCTGGACCATTTAGCAAGATTAGCATAACGCCAATACAACGCGTCTATGTCCGCCAAAGTGATAGTGTCCAACGAATCCTCGAACTTTGCTCCACCCTTTATTACTTTTTCGTAAAATGCTTGGTTATGGGCCAAACCGCGCTCACACCACTTGATACCTTTATCGAAATATTCGTTTTGCTGCTTTTTGATCGCTGCTTCATTCTCATCGTTCATTTCAACGTAAAGATGACCGTCAGCCAAAAGATAGTAAGCTCTACATAAAAGGACTTTGGATTCGTAGTTGCTCGGATTTTCGGAAGCCCAAGCTTCAGTTTTCTCGATGAACTTTTGTAAATCTTCCTTTACGTGTCTGCTCTTCCACAGTTTTTCCAAATCAGCGGGGATCTTGGTTGGTTTGATCTCCCTAGCTGAGTATTGGTTATCCCAAGCAGCCGTTCTAGTGGTTGCACATCCCACCGACAGTACTGTACTAAATATCGCAATCGCACCTATTAGGACTCTAATTGTGTACATTAGCGTCTCCTTATTTATCTGAAATTTGAATCGGCCTGCATTTGGAGGCCGACTTCTTTGTAAGCGGGAAAACTTTAAAAGGACCGCATCGTGTGAGAAGTATTTTTTATTTTTTCAAAACACGTGTTATAAAAAGACAAACGCGACCCAAAGAAAATCCGCTATGTTTTGCAAGTTAAGGCGTCTTAAATCTACTTTTTCAGCCAGATTTGGGTCCTACCTAACAGAGAAATCCCGATAAAACCCCTGACTTTCAGCTTAGCTCCATTCTCTATTGCCTCGATTTTGCATCGATACACCCTGCCTGACTCAGGATCCATGATGGTTCCACCCACATATTCATCCTCGCCTTTTGTTAATCCTTTCAGGAAAACTAAACCGATCACTGGTTTATCTTTATCTTCTCCCTCGCATTTTTTACAAACATGAGGCTTACCGGCTTTGTTAAGAGGATCTTTTAAGCTGACAATCTTACCGAAAATTTTCCCGTTTTCTTCGAAAATTTCCACTACAGACTTTTCCGACCCGTCAATATCGTCTACGGTCTTCCATCTTCCAATAACCGGAAGAGGTTCGGCAATTACAGACTCACCGACTAAAAACGCCGCCAAAACGACAAACAAACCGAGTGATTTTTTCATTTTTTAGGTACCCTTTAAACGTTTCTGATTGAAATCCGTTATATTTCGCCTTGTTTAGAGACGAGCAAGCAAACTATTCTTTCCATCGGTTTTTTTGCTCGAAAACCGGGATTCTGCGGGAAAGAAATCTTGTTTTACGCAAAAACACGTTGTCGTATAGGTTAAATATAAGAGGAACTTGGTTTTTTATCCGTTTTCTCAGAGTATATTTTATGTTTCCAAATCGTTTTCTCCCACGTTTACGAGTATTTCTATCCGCCCTGATTTCTATATTTTTCCTATTTTACTGTTCACAGAATGACAAAAATTCCAAAACGAACGATTTGATCGCGTTATCGTTACTCACAAATAGAGACCAAATTGCCGAGGCTTTAACCTCCGCTATGGATCCCGTATCGGGTTCTATGGAAGGTTTAAGTGGAGAAGGTACTTCGGTTGCGATTCGCGGAAATCGTATCGGTTGGCCGGAAAGGATCAGTTCATTAGGTCATAGGATTTGGAACAAAGGACCGAACTTCGGAGAATTAGAAGCTTATAATTTTTCGTTCAACTGTTGGGGAGGAGGAAATTATTCCCGCCAAGTATTCTCAACCGAAACAAACGCGTACGACTTCTTGGATTACATTCTGGATGGGAACGATCCTTCTACTTCTTTCTTAGCCTCTAAAGAATTCGGGAATTGTAGATTTTTACCATTCAGCAATTGGGTAATTGATGGTCTGACTGAAAATATTTGGACGAACCTTTCATCTTCTTCTCCTTTCGTACAAGACGGTTCAAATTTGAAAATTGGAGTGAATCGTACGATCCACAATTCTTTCCAAAATATTTCCGTAAAAGTGACCGGAACCGGCGCCCCTCTTTCTTATGCTACCGGAAGCCCAACTACCAATCAGGCATATTCTTTAACTTGGAATAATATTCTCACAGGCGCTTCTCCCGGAATTTCTTCTTATTCCCAAGATGTTTCCGTTCTAAGAGAAGGTTACTCCGGAGGGGATTTGCTCTTTTCCCATCAGGTTTCTTCCTTGAGCTCCTTGCAGTACGGTGCGGATAGAAGCGACTCTAATCCTTTATCTTGGTACCGTCTCTGGAGTGCGGGTACCCTACAAGTAGTTCATGTGGAGAAAAATTTCACGTTAACGGTTTCCGTAGTGGAACCTGTGAAATGGAAATATGTCGATTGTCTTCCTAGATCAGGACAAGTATCCTTTACATTGAGCGGAGATCTGACAGGTACCGGTTCCATCTCCTTCTCGGACGGATCCGGGTATTATATTTACACTGTGACAGACTCCGAGGGAAATAATTCGACGGAGCAAGGAAATATAGATTTTTCCTCTTGCAGCGTCCCTCTTTTTATTCTCTAATAATTTCCGGAAGATAGGTCCTCTTTTCTCGGTCAATTTTTCTCTTGCATAAGAATGCGCCGGGGCGAATCCTCTTGGGAAAGGACTCTTCCCGGTTTGATGAACTCGCTCTCCTTTCGTCCGATCCATTTTATCATTCTATTTTTATCCTTAATTTTTCTGATCGCTCCTCATGTACTCGGCTCTCCGGACCCGAGTAAACCCTGCTACGGAAAAAAGATCAAAGGAATGCAATGTATTCCGGAAGGTTATTTTATTCGGGGAAGTAATACCCACGATCCCGACGAGGCTCCTGAACAAAAAATTTATCTCAGCGACTTCTATATAGATCTCTATGAAGTTACAAATGAGGATTTCAGCAAATGTATAGAAGAAGGTTCCTGCAAGGATTGTCTTTATAACGGCAACTGCGATTATATAGGTCCTGCTTACGGTGATCTATATCTTAAGCCCAAACAACCTGTGTTAGGAGTGAGCTGGTATACGGCGAAAGAATATTGCGAGTGGGTAGGCAAAAGACTTCCGACGGAAGCGGAATGGGAGAAGGCAGCGAGAGGTCCCAAAGGAAATCTATTTCCATGGGGAAACAAACCTGCGAACTGTAAGTTAGCCGTCATTGAAGAAGACGAACGAAAAGGTTGTGTATACAAAAAGATCAATCCTCCGAATTTAATGCCGACTGCACCTGTCGGAAGTAGGCCCGCAGGAGTGTACGGACTATTTGATATGGCCGGAAATTCCTGGGAATGGGTCCATGACTGGTATTCCGAAAATTACAAAGTATGCGGGGAAGCCTGCAGTGGAAAAGATCCGAAAGGCCCTTGTGAGGGAGAAGATAACTGTCCCGGTTATAATAAAAAAACCTTAAAAGGAGGGTCCTGGTGGTGGCCCGCAAGTTACGCAAGAGGTTCCAAAAGAAGAGCTCACTTCCCTCAAAACTATCCTGAATACCATCATTTCGGGTTTCGTTGCGCAAAAGACGCAGGTTAAAAAGCTATACAACGGACAACACTTTTATAAACAAATACGTAAGAAGCCAAAAATGGTTATGCGAAATGAAAACAAAAAATACAAAGAAACCGATCGTTTCTCTCTTGTTGGTCCTCCTACTGGGACAATGCGGACCGACAGAGCCTTCTCCAATCGTGGGAATGGGGATCCCATTTACCATTTGGGAGCAGGATAAAAGTCCTTATATAATTTCTAACTGGGCTTTTTCCGAAGTATCTCCGGGAAATTTTTTCCACGGACATTTCCCGGTTCTACCGGGACAAGATTCAGAAAATCCTTCCGGCCAAGGCAACATATCCGAGACCCGGGACCTGGATGGATCTTTTTTAGCCGCACCTTCCAATATTTCTAACTACGATCCGAAACGAAAAGATTCCTCGTTCATATTCTTTCATTCCGTAAAAAGAAGCAAAAACGATCTGGATATATTACTTTCCGCTTATATACCTTTTTGTCCATCGGGCTGTTATCTAGGAGTAATATCGGAAGGAAAAGGACAGATAATCGTGCCGGGCGAATCGGAAGATTCCTCCAAACCCAGGATCGTAGTCATTCCTTTCCAAAATGAAGAAGTCACCTTAGCATTACAATTGTTTCCTTTTAACGGGCCAAGGAACATGATGGAAAATCCGGTAGTGGGTAGTTTTTCAGAGGTACAAACGGTTTATCTGGTCAAAGCCCTCAGAGTATTATTATTCAGCTCCTTGGAATTTTTCTCTTTCTTCTTTTTTGCGTTCATTTATATCAGAAGACCCCAAGACAAATTTAATCTCTCTTTTTCTCTTTTAAATCTTTCATTGGCGATCTGGTATCCCGCTTATGAAGGTTGGTTTCAATACATTGTGGATTCCCCCTGGACCTGGGTCATCTTCGGATATTCTTTGGGTGCATTTCTTCCTATCTTATTTTACGAATTTACGATAGGGATCTTCCAAGCTCCCAGAAACCTTCCCGGTAGAATATTACAATTTCTTTTTATTCTACTGACCATCTGGCCTTCTTTAGAATACGGACTCACAGGAGGCCACAAGTATTTCGGTAAGGTAGCCTTCCAAATATTCCTATTCATATTAGTATTCTTTTATATGAATACTCTGTATATTTTTTTCAAATATAGAAGGAGTAGCATTCTATCCTTTCGCTGGGTGGTCACGGGTCTTATACTTGTTGCGGTATCCTCTTTCTACACTGTGATGAGTTTCGCAGGTTTCGGTCCGGCTCAACCTTGGGTGAACGAAAGTTTTTTGGTCCTTACATTACTCTTCAGTTTAGCCCTTGCCAAAAGATACGCGGAAGTTTTTAGGGCCTTGGAGAAATCGGAAGGTAAACTGAAATCCCTAAACGAATCCTTGGAAAGTAAGGTAGAAGAAAGGACAAAAATTATCGAACTCCAAAAGGCGGAGCTAGTTCAAAAAGGAAGGATTTTGGCAAAAGACCTCTCAATCGCAGGAAAGATCCAAAATGCCCTGCTTCCAAGGGAACTGCCGGTTATTCCGAATGCCAAGATCTCTTATAGATACAAACCGATGATGGAGATTGGAGGCGATTTATTGGATGTGATTTACGATCCTTCCACAAGTTCCTTGGGAATGTTCATCGGAGACGTAACCGGCCATGGAGTTTCCGCGGCACTTTTGGCGTCCATGTTAAAAATGACTTTGGGCGATTGGTCTATTCTGCTTCAGGACCCATCATCCCTTCTATTACATATCCGTAATCAATTCGAAGGAAAGTTGGACGGTCATTTTATTACCGCCACCTTAGTAACCGTAGATCTGAGATCGGGTAAAACATTGATCGCGAATGCAGGGCATCCGGAATGCCTTGTTTTAAGAAAAGACGGAATTGTTGAATTTTACAGACCCAAAGGAGTAGCGATCTACGAGGCGATCCCAACAACTTACCAAACGGAATCGGTGGACTTATTACCGGGGGACAAAGTGGTATTGTATACGGATGGCATTCCGGATTCCAGAAATACAGAAGGGGAATTTTTCGGAGAAGACCGTTTGTCCGACCTGCTAAGGAAAAATTCTTTTAGACCTCCCGAAGAACTTTGCGATTCGGTTATACATGGAGTTCAGGCTTTCCAAGGAGAATTCCAACACCAAGACGACATGGCCTTACTAGTCGTAGAATATTTAGGCTAATTTATTGCACGACTAGGTTCCGTAAGTTTTAAAGAGAGTAAAGAATTTGCATATTTAGGCAAGTGAAGGTCTTCTGCGAGTTTTGCCGCTTCGTTCAAATACGAATTAATCAGATCGGCAATTTGTCTTTCTAATCGAATCTCTCCTAAAAGACCTAATATTTCTCCCTTTTTATTCCTTTTCCAGTCCGGTCTTTTTTCTTCCGGAAGGAAATAGATCATAGAAGAAATATCCTCATTTTCCAGATCTTCATTCAGATCCTGATAATCATCCAAAAGCCTCCAAGCCACACCGAAGAACTCGTACATTTTACGCACAAGTTCCGCTTGGTCCTTGGAAAAAAAAGATCTGGAAAGCAAATACGGCTGCAAGGACCAAATCCCCATTTGAGAACGAAATCTAGAGAGATGAGCCTCTAAACTTTCGGAAATTCCGATGTCTACGATCGATTTAAAATATCGATCGATAAATTCGTCAATGATCAGAACACCGTCATGCACTTCTCTCCCGAATAATTTAGTGGATTGAGCATATCTAGTCCATGCCTCCGTCCGAAGCTGAAGGATGATATGATTCGCTTTTAAGGACCCGTCCGTCAGATGATCGTCTAACGAATGAAGCAGTAACGCGGAAGAATGAGACTCAAGAAGTAACGTAAGCCATGGATTTTCCCAAGGTAAACCATGTGCTGATTCGTTGATCCAATATAGGATAGAATAACTGGGACTATAATATTTCCGTAAAAAATTAAAACCTCCCGTTATGCTGTTTTGGGAGTATTTATATAGGAATAAGACCGCTTCAGTCCTGAGAGAAATTGGCAATCCATAACAAATACTTAAAGCGGAACGATTCAGCAACTTGCAGAATTCTTCCGCCTCTCCGGGGTTATCCGAAAGACCGAAATCAAGCCTTTGCATGGTCACATTTTGAAGAATTTTCTTTTTTTTACCATTTATTTACTTCCATCTGGGAAATTTTTGTGATATTTAAGGTTTTTTATAAGTTCTTTCCGGAAAAAATATTCCATTTTAGCATTTTAGAATTTGATAACTTTTCCCCGAGGAAGGCAGTTCTTTTTAGAAAAAATAAATCGATTATTAGATTATGTCTCTTAATATGAAGAGAAAAATCCTAAAAACCCTGCGTTATACGCGCTGTTAAACGAATCCTTACAATCAAAAGATTACAAAATCGGAATACAGATTCCGCACTTCTTCCAATATTTTTCTTGCAGATTTAAATGATGAGAACATCTTCCTGAGATCGGAAGGAATAAGGTTGAGAACTTTTTTAGACTTCGTTCATACGGAAACAGTAAACCATCCTCAATTTATACTGAGTATACAAAAAGAAGATCCAAATTTTTTACAAAATTGGTTCCACACAATTGGTTATGATGTTTCTACTTGGGAATGTTCTAAATTGATCGAAACTTTTAAGACTACTTCAGGCCATAAAAAAAAGGATTAGGGTCCTCCGGCATACATTAAAATTTAATTATATATTACCCTAAGGCCGCACAGGCTTACGACCAAATTTTAGATCGCTATTCCGAATAGGACCTGCAATTGAGCGCCGTACGGATTCTGATGGCTTCTTGCCTCCTTTTCCGGTTCTTGCCAATCTTTTTGTAATTGTCGATAATCCCAATCGGTATTCGTGCCGTAAGCTCCTCTTTGTTCATGGGTAGTTCTCTCCGGATAGAGTAGTATATTTCCCCCTACATGTATAAAAAATCCGGAAGTGAAAATATATCTAAAGCCTGCCCCTGCAGAAACAAAAAGTTTTTGTTGGGAAATGTTCCAAGCATAGTCCCTATAATTCCCGCTAGGAACATAGGTCTCCGTTTTCCGTTGTTTTTCCGAGTATGTTTCCAGTCCTCCACCCGCGGCAAAATAATAAGGGCCCGAAAAAGGAAACCATTCTAGCTGGAGGGATAATTGTCTTTGGATCTTTTCAGAATTGGTAAGGGTGAATACTCCGGATAGATCGGATTGTACACCGTTCACATCCAAATCAAATCTTTGGATTACCCTTTGTTCCTGCCATTGGAGAGAAGCAGCCAACTTGGAAGAAAAATGGAATCCTGAACCGAACCAACTCAGACCGTTTGCCGTAAAACCTCCTATGAAAAATTTTCTGGAACTTCTTCTTTCAGCCTGCTCCAGTTCCCCCGGAACGGGAGCAAGACCGTTGCCGCCTTGCGCAAAAGCCGCCGGTGCAATCAATAAAATGAATAAGAAAAATAGAGCCTTTCCGCTCTTGAAGTCCAGAGAGCGGACTAAAAATTTTTGAACGAGGTTTTTTTTCATACGGGTCCGTCCAGCCGATCCAGAATTCCAAATTTATTTGGAAAGGTCAAGCTACTCGGAGGAGACGTAGACGGATCCGCCTTTCTTTAAAAATTCTTCCGATTTTTCTTTAAATCCCTCTTCCATTGCCTTCTCATCCGAAATCCCTTTCTCTTCCGCATATTTTCTCAGCTCCTGAGTCAAATGCATGGAACAGAAATGAGGCCCGCACATGGAACAAAAATGTGCGGTTTTCATTCTGTCTTGTGGAAGTGTTTCGTCATGAAAGGACTGTGCAGTATCCGGATCCAAAGAGAGAGCAAATTGGTCTTCCCATCTGAATTCGAATCTGGCCTTACTCAATAGGTTATCCCTTTCTTTGGCACCAGGATGTCCTTTGGCAAGATCGGCCGCATGAGCAGCAATCTTATAAGCGATCACTCCTTGTTTTACATCTTCTTTATCCGGAAGTCCCAAATGTTCTTTTGGAGTCACATAACATAACATTGCAGTACCGTGCCATCCGATCATTGCAGCACCGATCGCAGAAGTGATATGATCGTATCCGGGCGCTATATCGGTTACTAGAGGTCCTAATGTATAAAATGGAGCTTCTTTACAAATTTCCATCTGCAAGTCTACATTCTCCTTGATCTTATCCATAGGGACATGACCTGGACCTTCTATCATTACTTGGATATCTTCTTTCCAAGCAATCTGAGTTAGTTCTCCTAAAGTCCTTAATTCGGAAAATTGTGCCTCGTCGTTTGCATCGGCGATACTTCCTGGACGTAAACCGTCACCCAAAGAGAAGGACACTCCGTATTTTTTCATTACCTTACAAATCTCTTCGAAACCTGTGTAGAGGAAATTTTCCTGATGATGGGCCAAACACCATTTTGCGATAATAGAACCGCCTCGGGAAACGATGCCGGTCACCCTTTTGGAAGTCATCGGAATATATCGCAGAAGGACTCCCGAATGGATGGTGAAATAATCCACTCCTTGTTCCGCCTGCTCTTCCAAAGTTTCCAAAAATACGGAAAGACTTAAATTCTCCGCCTTACCTTTTACTTTTTCCAAAGCTTGGTAGATCGGTACTGTTCCGATCGGAACAGGAGAATTGCGTATGATCCATTCCCTGGTTTCATGGATATTTTTTCCGGTGGAAAGATCCATCACAGTATCGGCCCCCCATTTGATGGACCAGCGGAGTTTCTCCACTTCTTCTTCAATGGAAGAAGAAAGAGCTGAATTACCGATATTCGCGTTTATTTTTACCAGGAAGTTTTTGCCGATGATCATCGGCTCTAATTCAGGATGGTTCCTATTGGAAGGAATGATTGCTCTTCCCCTGGCGATCTCACTTCTCACAAATTCAGGATCCATCCCCTCACGTAAGGCAACGTATTGCATCTCTTCGGTTATCATTCCTTGTTTTGCGAAATACATTTGGGAATGATTTTGAACGATAGAAGGACCCGATGTTCTTTTACGGATCCATTCTTCCCTAAGTTTAGGGATCCCTACCTTCCAATCGGAAGGATTCCATCCGTCTTTCCAAGGACCTTCTGTAGTGTAAGCGTTATAAACGGTTCCGTCGGTTAAGCGTATCTCTTTTCGAGGCATCTCGAATGGAGGTATAGTTTGGTTGGATTCCATAAAGTTTCTCCCATGTTGGGGAAAATTCCGGAATCTGAAAGTGAGGAAAAGAAAAAGGATCCGGAAAGAAGTCCATGCGAAATTTATAATCTTTCGCGGATATAGATCTCGGATGTTCGTTTTTTTCCGTTTCCCTTCGCAGGCATTATCCTGATCAGGTTCCGGGGACTCTCTCAGAGACTCTTGGTCCCACCCCCAACGGTTCTCTCCATTGGATTCCTAAATTCTAGTCTTGCAAGGAGTTTTTCCGAAACTTCCCTCCGGAATTCGCGAGGAAAAATTCACTGATTTTTCTCAAAGTGCTAAAAATCAAAATAGGCGAACAAACGTAAAGATCCATGCAAAAGAGGAAGCACAAGATTATTTTTTACAACAAATGTTCAAAATAAAATCCTTTATAAAGGACTTTTTTATTTTATCCAGAATATCTGTTTGACACCCAAGTCCGCGTCGATATTGTCCTGTCCAATGCTTAGGCCCCACTATAGACATAAATGGCCTAAGTGAAAACCACTCTACTATACGAAAAGTTTAAGGAGCTATTTAAATGGTTCGTAACATCACGAAAGCTTTGCTAGTTTTCGCCGTACTTTGTTCTTCATTCGGCTTAAGCGCAAAGACTTACATCACTGGGGGCCTCGGCCTCCAATTTGACCTGGGATCATTGGGCGATACAATTGCAACTGACGGTTTGGATGCATCTGGAAGCTATGCAACTACCGATTCAACCGGGACTCAGAGCGGAGTTCTTCCTCGAAAAGCGATTATTGCTGAAAATCGTTTGCTAAGTTTGCAACATACCACAAACGGATTGATCAGCGCAAAAACTAACGGTGCAATGACCGGTCTTGTTCTTTCCTTAGGATATGAGCAGGATTTTGGAAAAGCTTTCTTCTGGAGAGCAAATGCACACTACACTCGTAAAGTTATGGGTGGAGAGACTACTGCTAAATTTGCAGGACAAACTTTTTACGATATTACTTGGGACTACCATGCACTTCAAGTTCCTGTAAACGTAGGAATCAAACTTTCCGTTACAGAAGACACTGCTTTCTATATCGGAGCAGGGGTTCACTATTTCAATGGTGGATGGAGCCTCGCAGGAAGTAACCGTTTGAACGACGTTCATACAGCTCTTGTTGGAGCAGGTGTTACAAATACTACCATCTTAGGACTAGTGGCTGACGGAACAGATCCTGTTGCAAACTGGGAAAAGACAACCTTCCAGGTTTCCGGAATTGCCCCAAACTGGTTACTCGGAGCTCAATCTAGAATTTCCGATAAAGGCCACGTTTATATGGAAGTGGAGACACTGTTTTCCTTCAAATATGGAGTTGCTTACCCAAGATCACAAGGTGGTATGGAAGGTTTAGCACCTTCCGTTGCTTATCCTCAAGTTCTTGGTGGAAACCAATACAGATTCGGATACAAACACGAAATCTAATTCTAAGATTTTTGTTTGGATTATGCAAAGGCTCTCCGTTCCGGAGGGCCTTTTTTATTCCCAATTCACCCTCTTAAGTCTTCGCCCATTCGTCTCCGTGCGAATTAACAAAAATTAATAAGTAAAATATAAGTCCCTCGCTACTAAAGAGATCCAGCCTTTTCCTCCTCTTTATCGAATGATAAATATAAATAAAGTCTGATCCAAAAAATACTCGCAGCGTTTCCTAACAATTCATTCCAATGTGATTGTTTACAAATAGTTAATGGAGACATTATAATGATACAAACCGCCAAAAGAATGCTTGTTACGTTTCTTCTCCTCCTTCTTCCGGGAGTCTTTTTAGAAGCAAAAACTTACGTAATGGGTAGCGCCGGATTACAGTTCGATCTAGGAAGCCTAGGGAGTACGATCTCTACGGATGGATTGGATTCTTCCAGTAATTATGCAACTACCGATAGTACGGGAAACACGAACGGAGTTCTTCCCCGTCTAGCCGTCATCCCGGAAAATCGTTTGCTTACATTGCAACATTCCTCCAACGGTCTGATCAGTGCGAAAACAAGCGGCGCTATGACCGGTCTCACATTGTCCATTGGATATGAACAAGATTTCGGGAAGGTCTTTTTCTGGAGAGCAAACGCCCATTATACTCGCAAGATTATGGGGGGAGATACGGAAGGAAAATTTGCAGGTCAGTCATTTTACCATATGACCTGGGATTATAATGCGATCCAAATCCCGTTAAATATCGGTATTAAACTTTCAGTTTCGGAAGATGCAGCTATATATCTAGGCGCCGGGATCCATTACTTCAAAGGTGGTTGGAGTTTAGCGGGCCATAATCGTTTGAACGATGTACATGAACTCTTAACCGCAGCAAATATTGATGATCCTACAGTTTTAGGCCTGGTTTCGAACGGAACGGATCCTTCTGCCAATTGGGAAAATACAAAATTTAACGTCTCCGGAATTGCTCCCAACTGGCTCATTGGAGCCCAAGCCAGAATAGCCGATAAGGGTCATATCTATATGGAAATGGAAACGTTATTTTCCTTTCAGTATGGAATCGCCCACCCTAGATCGGAAGGAGGAATTGTCGGCTTAGCCCCGAGTGTCGCGTATCCGCAAGTTCTCGGTGGAAACCAGTATAGATTCGGTTATAAACACGAGATCTAGGCTAGGTCCGTTCTCCCAAGAAGAGGTACAAATTTCACAGACAATCGATTCGTTTCTTCGAATCGATTTTGTCTTTTTCTTAATGTTAGAAGTAACTGAATATCTTCTTTCCATTCCACCGGAAGCACTGCAATCCCTTCTTCCGAGAGAGATTCGAAAAGGAAACTTCCGGGTCCAGGGATTTTTGGAAAACATGCGGAGGATACAAATTTGGAGAATTTTTCTTTAGACTGTGTAAAGAGTAACGCGTCTCCAAACAGGATTCGATTCCTTTTCGTAAATCCTGTAGACCAACTTTCTAAAACTTTTACGGTCCTTTCATAGAGTGCAGGTACAATTTCCAAAGAAAGAAGTTTTGCTCCTAACTGATCCAAAATAGCGGCTAAGTATCCGGAACCTGTGCCGATTTCTAAAATTGTATCTCCTGCTTTTACCCTAAGTTGATCCGCGATGTAAGCTACTATGTATGGCTGTGAAATCGTTTGCTCTTCCCCGATCGGAACTGCCTTGTCTTCATAAGAATGTTCTCTATATTTTTCGGGAAGGAAGATATGTCTGGGAACTTTTAGAAATGCGGAAAGTAGATTTGGGTCTTTGATCCCTCTATCCGAAATTTGTGTTCGAACCATTCTCTCTCTTGCAAGAACGGTCCCTGCATCGTCAAATTTGGAGACGAAGCCTAAATCAGGATTTTCCATTGACGTATAGACCCGACTCAGTATTTTGGTTTTGGGTTCGGCTCTGTAGCTCAGTCGGTAGAGCAGAGGACTGAAAATCCTTGTGTCGGCAGTTCGATTCTGCCCGGAGCCAAAACCCGATTATCCCTTCTTTCTTTCCTCTCCCAGTTTCCATAATTCGGTAAATACCAGATCTTCCACTTGTTTGCAAAGTTCGGGCTTATATAATTTTTTTACCGGCGGTTTGGGATACACATGGATCTCATCCGTGTCCGGTATATAAGTAAGCATCCGTAAAATCTGATCCTCCCCTTCAATTTCATACATCGTATAGGACATCCCTTTGGAAGGGATTATCTGAGAAGTTTCTAAGTATTTCATGATTCTACTGCTCTATCAAGTCTAGATCTTTTGGAAAGAGATTTATTCTAGGTTTTTGTTTGGGGTACTTTACTTCCATGAGTAAGTCTTAAAAAGCTTGTACTAAAAGGCCTTTCCGTATAATCTTTCCCAATGACTCGGTCCTCTCTTAGAACTGACGGAGCTTTTCTTGTCGGGATCACCGGGATGATCGGTGGTGGTAAATCCACTGCAACAAAAATCTTGGAAGAGTTGGGTGGAGTCAGGATCAGCGCCGACGAGATCGCCCGTAAATATACGGATCCGGAAAGCCCTATTTCGAAGGAATTAATAGATTCCTTAGGACAGGAAATTTTGGATGAGTCCGGTAAGGTAGATCGAAAAAGGATCGCTAAGTTGGTATTCGGAAACCCCGAAAAGCTGAAGATCCTAAACTCTTTGACCCATCCCAGGATACGTAAGGAGTTTTTAGAAGTATTAGGCGGATTAGAAGAAGGTAGCCTGGTCCTGTGGGAGGTCCCACTACTCTTCGAAACGGACTCTTATACTCTTTGTGATGCAACCGTTTGTGTGATCTCGGATCCGGAAGTTTCCTTGGAAAGGACCGTAAAAAGGGACGGGATCAGCAGAGAAGAAGCGGAAGCCAGAGCAAAAAGCCAGCTTTCTCTTCAGGAAAAAGCAAAGAAGGCCGACTATTCCATTAAGAACACAGGGGATTTACAAGACCTTCGTAAAGAATGCGAACATTTGTACGTTGAATTAAAAGGAAGAATGAAATGAAGGAAAAAATTTTCTACGTCATCAATCTGGACAATAAAAGGATCACTCTGCTTTCCCTGTTTTTAGTGGGACTTCTTTTTTCATTCTTCTTTTTAGGAGTTTCCGTCGGTAGAAAGAGAGGCCAAGTTCAAGACGACCTGGCCCTCAACTCCAACAGAGACGTACAATCCTTGTCTTCTTCCACTGTAAACCAAGCGATGGATGAATCTTCTACCGTCAAAAGGGAAGAAGAAGTTAAATTCAGAAATCTTCCTCCCGGTGCGGAAGTTGTGGATCTAAGATCCGAAGTTTCTCCCGCAAAAAAAGAAGAACCTTCCAAGATAGAAGTGGAAGCTCCGTCTTCTTCTCATCCTGAAAAAAGATTAGTTCGGAAAGAAAAGGAATCCAAAAAATTAATTCACACCTCCCCTCGGAAGGCGGCGGTCCACAAGTCTGATAATGATTTTTTCGTTCAAGTCGCGGCTTTCAAAACTAAAGAGAAAGCGGATGAACTCAGGTCGTCTTTAGGTGGAAAGTCTTACGTAAAAAAAACCAAAAACGGTTATTTTACGGTCCGGATGGGAAATTTTCCGTCCAAAGAAGACGCGGAAAGGTCCATGAAAAAACTTCCAGGCAACTTGAAAGAAAACGCTTTGGTCTCTAAGGAATAATCTTTTTTTTTAGATATTCTTCCGGCCGATCTTCCATATTTTTTCAATTGACCCAGGAACCGTGAAACCCCAAGTTCGTTGTTAACAGAAATGGATCTGAAAGAACTCGAACCAGTTCGTCTTGCCGTTGTCAGATCCACAATCGAAAGATTGCGTCACACATATTCGGATCTTTTAACATCGATTAAGGGATACGATGGAATCCCCTCTTTTTTCGAAAACAATCTCTACGCCCCCACCAACAAGGAGGAAAGAGATCATGCATTGGAAAGTTTGTACGAAAAATTAAAAACGGTCGCAGGCAAGGCAATGACCGATAATATCCATCAGATTATTCTACTGAACAAACTCACCGATTCTTTGGATTTTGATACTGCAAAGGTAGTGATCGAAAATAATCTGATGGAGGACGGAGAGATCCCTCAGGAAAATCTTTATGCCGCTTTGGGAGCCGTAGGCAGATTCGATGACCGAAGGGCCCAGATCGGGATGGTGGGGGAAACTCTGAAATTTTTCTTTTCCCTTTCCAAACTTCCTATGGTAAAACTGATCATGGCTCCGATCAAAGTTGCAGCATCCATGGTAGGAGCTACTTCTTTAGTGGATACTATGGAAGCCGGATACAATCTATCCACTAAGATCAAAGACTTGCAGCCGTTTATCGAATCGTTCGTAGATAGAGAGAATAGACTCTTAGGAAAGCTGATCAACGGCGAAAAACACGAACCGATCCAATTTTAATTTTCCGAAAGAACTTCACTCAGATTCCCTCTTGCCTTTTTTCAGATTTCCTAGATCCTTTGCTCCGGCCGAAGTTTCGGCCTTGAGGCAGACTGATGTTTATAGGTCATTACGGCGTTTCTTTCGCTTTTAAAAAAGCGGAACCCAAAACTCCTCTTTGGGCAAGTTTTGTGGGAGTTCAATTCGTAGATATTTTGTTTATGATCTTTATCTTGTTCGGGATCGAGGGTATCAGATTTGTTCCGGGATTTACGGAAATGAATAATTTCGATCTTTATTATATGCCGATCACCCACAGTTTAGTTGGAGGGATTTGTTGGTCTATTTTATGTTTTCTGATCTTTAAATTCGTCTTCTTAAGATCCAAACCATATTCGGATTCTTTAAAGAACAAGATTTCCGGGCTGATCGGTCTGACTGTTCTTTCTCATTACTTTTTGGATCTTCCTATGCACACTCAGGATTTGCCTATCTTATTCGATTCCGGTCCTAAAATAGGTTTCGGTCTTTGGCATAATAAAATTCTTTCCATCACGATTGAAGTGACTCTTACATTAATCGGTCTTATACTTTATTTCAGAGCGACGAAACCGGGCACTACTTTCGGTGGAAAATACGGAATGCAGATTTTCGGTGGAATACTTTTGGTCTTAGCGATCGCCACTCCATACTTTCCAACTCCACTGACTATTCCTGAATTTTCTATCCAGGCGTTGGTAGGTTATTTGGCTCTTGCTTTAGTTGCAGGTTGGCTGGACAACAAAAGGTTACCTGTAGAGTCTTGATCTTTAGTTCGCAAAAAGACTTCATCGGAAGTAAAAAAAGTTCATTACCTCTTTTCACGGATAAGAAACCGTTTTTACTTCTCTTGAAGGACTATTGAATTATTGTTATTTAAGTCCGTTTGGAAACTGAGAGCGTAAATCCTGAATAAACTCTTTATAACAATATTTCAACATATCCGAATGTTTAAAGTCGTTTGGAAAATGATAAAATCCAATACCCAATCCAGTTTCAGTCGGGGCCGAATATTTTTTAGAGAATACCGCCTTATTTGTCTTAGTATCTAATAAAGACAGTTCTACTTGCATTTCGCTGGATATATAAACGGAAGGAACGGGTAGTATCCAAAGATATATGTAAAAGATGGAAAGGCCGTAGGAAAAAATTTTCGCGTGTAACTCCGTGTTTAGGATCGACCCTTGGATCACATATCTGAAATTCCCTTTGCGTGACTCAAAGCTACTTTCCTTGAACAACCCCGCATTTTCCAATTCTGAGGCTAAAGCTTTACCAAAATCATCCACCGGTTTATAATTAACCCAAAGTCCGGATGTAATATGATTCTGTTGCCCATCTGGAATTTGATACGTTATCCAGCCGAAAGGCATGAGCGGTAGAAAAGCAAAACCGCCTCGATTTACATTTTCATTCGGTCTAGCGTCATCAAACGGTAGAACGGCGATAGATTCGTTTGTTAATTTATTGGCTGAAAAGTTTTTCGCTTCCGGGCGATAAACCCAAGATTGAGAAGTGGCGCATGCAGCAAAATAGAATATGGCAAATAAAAGTAAAATTCCTTTCCTTTTCTTCATTCAAATCTCTCTTTCATAAAATTATTCGTGAAGAATACCATTCCTTCCTCGAAGATTCGTCCCGACTCATGAATTGAGACCTTTGAAAGCAGGAAAAAAAAACTTGATAGATTGGTGTATTTCTACTGATCATTTCTGAATGAATTCCGCAACAAAGCTAGGTAAGCGGAAAATATTTCTCTTTTCCTCGATACTCTTGCTTTTGGGCATTCTATCCTGCCAAACTCGTTTACAATCGGAGTTACTTTCCGACCATGCAGAATTAAATCCCGATTTCGGTAGAATAGAACTCTCACCATACGCAAAAGTATTAATCGATCCTAGTGGTTCCCTTACCTTTTCGGAAATTAAAGAAGGACCGATTAATAACCTACATCCGAGTAGAAAAGACCAAATATCTTTCGGTCCGGAAGACGAAACTATATGGCTCTCGATCCAATTTACGACAAATTCTAAAGATTGGGTTTTCTTAATGGATTATCCTTGGATTGATGAGATAGACTTTACGATCATCGATTCTAAGGGAGCTTTGATAATCAGCGAAAAAACCGGAGACAAAAGATCGTTTTCCGCCCGAAGTTTGAAATATCGTCTTCCTGGAATTTACCCAAACCTAAAAGTCGGCGAAAAATATACCCTTTTTATCAGAGTAGCTTCGGAATCAGTTAAACCGGTCCGTATCTTTACCGAACCTTTGGAAATGTTCTTAGGGAGAGATCATTTTCTTGGGAGTATGTTTCCGATATTCGCCGTATGTTGTTTTCTATCGTTACTTTTAAACCTTTTCTTGGCTTACAGATGGAGATCTTTATTACCTGTTTATTATAGTTTTTTCCTTATTAGCACTCTATCCTACCAAGCCCTTTGCGAAGGATATGGTAGTGTTTATCTATATCCCGAAGGAGGATTTTGGGAAAATCGCGCCATTTTCCTTTTTGGATTCGTTGGCGCTTGTTCGGTGGCATATTTTTGGCAACGTTTGCTGATCTTGCCTACACTCGCTCCATTTTGGAGTCGGATCATCTGGCTTACTTCGACGGGATATGTGATAATTGGAGTTTTTTTAATATTAGGAATTATTAATTTTATTTTTTTAGAATATGTTATTAGAATAAATTTTTTAATATTTTCATTTTCACTCCTATGCTCCGGGATCATTGCTTATAAAGAAGGTTTTTCTCCCGCAGTATATTCCGTGACGGGTCAGTTGGGTGTTATTTTTCTTATAAATATTTTTCTTTTCGCCACGTTGGGACTAGTCCCGAGCACATCCTTTACTCGAAATGCTGTCTACATAGGATATATTTGGGAATTCATTTTCTTTTTCTTTACTCTTTCTTCTAGGATAAAATTTCTCGAAGAATTTAAAGTAGGAGAACGTGTGGATGAACGAGCTGCTGAAAAGTATAAAGTTTGGAAAAAGAGCAGATTAAAGGAGTCGGAAGGACAAGATGCAGCAGATCGAATTGAAAAGGCTCTTACTGTCCACAAATTATATACTGAGCAAGGTTTACAGTTGCAGGATTTTGCTGATTTCGTCCAACTACGACCTGACCAACTTTCAGAAATTTTGAACGTCCGCTACGGTAAAAGATTCAATCAACTAGTGAATGAATACAGAGTCGCTCACGCAATCGTACTACTACAATCCCAAAAAGAAGTAAACATCATCGATATCGCTTTCGAAAGCGGTTTTAATTCAAAAAACACGTTTAACAGGGAATTTAAGAAAATCGTTCGAATGTCCCCAAAGGAATTTCGTTCCGCAAAAAGGTGATATTCAGGTTCTTCAAACTTTCCGACTAGACCTTTTGGGTTTACTGACTACCTGTTTCGGTTTATCTTTTACGTTCTTTTTACTTAGAAGTCGGAACAAAAAAACATAAGCTAACAATCCGAAGGTCCATTTTTTCTATTCGGATCAAGACTGTGTAGTTTTTTCGTTTTTAGAAGTCGAAGAGTATTGGCCGAACCACCTCGGCCATTCGTATATTCGGATCACTCCGTAGAATTAGAAAAAGGCAAATAATAATGGCTGCAAACTCCATACAAACTACAAATTTTTCCGAAAAAGGAGCGATCAGTATAAATCGGATCCGAATCGGATTCTCCATAGTGATGCTTTTAGTAAACATTCTGGCTTTATTTTCCCAAGGTTCCAGCTCCCAAACCAGCACATTCATAAACTTTTTGATAGAACTCACGATTTTCGGCTACGGGATAGCTCAGATCATTTTGCTCAAAAAGGGAAAGCTCAAAAGTTCCTTCGTAACGCTTTGTGTATTCTTAGATATCTTAATGTATTCACTCATATTCATCACCGTAACCGTTTACGCGGCCAATACGGAAGCGATGGTCGGAACATTAAAGATGCCGTTTTTCATCATGTTGTATTTTTTCGTGATGATCTATTCCGGACTTCTGCTTTCCCCCAAAACCACTTTATTGGTAGGGTATCTGGCTCTGATCGGAACATTCTCCATGGATTATTTCGCATGGTTAAACGGAGTGGAATTCAAATACACTACGGAAAAGTCCACAGAGATCTCCGTATTTTTCGAGATTATAAGATTCGTATTTTTTGTTTTAGGAATTCACATCTTAACTTCCGTCGTAAAATTTTTGGTTTCCGTCTCGGATGTAGCGATAAAGTCCACAGTCGAAGCGGAAGCTAAAAGTGAAGAAGCGGAGAAAACTAAAAACAGAATTAAAGACGAGGCTACTGTCTTAAACAAAAACACATCCGAAATGAAAAACGAAATGGATACTTTGAATTCAGAGATCCAAAGCCAAGTCTCTAGTATGGAGCAGATCAGTGCCTCCCTAGAAGAATTAGCAGCCTCCACAGACAGCGCAGCCGAATTCGTAAAAGCACAGTTCGGCAAAATAGAAGAATTGAACAAAGAGAGTGATACATTAAACTCGATCTTAAAGGAAGTCCGTATTTCAACCGACTCACTATCAAGAACAACGGAAGAATCCAAAGTTTATAGCAAAGACGTATCCGGAGCCATGGAAGTTTTAGGAAATAATTTCGGAGAAGTAAGTAAATCCTTCCAGAAGGTCCAAGACGTAAACGATATCATGAGGGAGATCGCCGACAGGACCAACTTACTTGCGTTAAATGCTTCTATCGAGGCGGCAAGAGCCGGAGAACATGGAAAAGGATTCGCAGTAGTAGCGCAAGAAGTAGCAAAACTTGCCGACAGCGCTTCCGAAAACGCGGCCACAATTTCCAAAATTATAGGTGAGGCTGCAAAGTTGATCACAAACGGAAACACTGCTGCAGAGGAAACAAAACGTAAAGTTTCCGTCCAAGAAGCTGGATTTACTTCCATAGTGGATAACCTGAATCAATTGAGATCTAGAGTGGAGAACCAAGGACGAATCCACGAATCGTTCCTGAAATCTTTCCGAGAATTATTCGATCTATCTAGGCAGATAGAATCGATCGCAAGCGAGCAGAAGAATGGGACCAAAGAAGTAGTCCAGGCGCTTTCTTCCATCGAACAATCTTCGAATATTATTTCGGAAGGCTCCACCAGAATGAGAGCAAGCCTAGAAGAACTTTCGGAGCAGTCTAAAAGATTAGTGGTTCAGTAAACTCTGAGTCCCTTACATTTCTTTATCAGATTACCGGATTGTTAGTTAATTGAAGGTTTTACGAGTGGAGGGACTCGCCGTTTCGCAGTTTTGCTTCCTGCAAAACTCGGCTCCACGGCGTCTTTTTCGAGCCCTTTGCCATCCATGGCTCGGGACGAGTTTGTTTACGCTCCCTATGGGTCGCTACAAACTCTTTCGCTCAAAAGCTTCGAGTCCCTCGAAATATACTTAATAGAATGTTTGATTGTTCTAAAAGGAAAGTTTTTGCGAGTGGAGGGACTCGAACCCCCACACATTACTGCACCAGAACCTAAATCTGGCGTGTCTACCAATTTCACCACACTCGCGACGGGTTACGAAAGTCAGTTTTTCAACAGAAGACGTGACGTCAAGGAGATTTGGTAGGCCACCTTTCTGGATAGGCTCCGTTTAGACCTTCTCTATATTCCAACTTTGGAATAACGGCAAAATTGCCTCCGCTAAGGCTAAGTCGAACTTTTCCGTGATTTTCAGATTGTACGGATTGGATTCCACCAGTTTGGAACCGATGCCCTGTCCTTGTACCCAAGTGCATAGGTCGGTCGGTTCTGTTTCATACGGTTTTTCTAGGATCTTTTTTAGGAGATCTCCCCGTATTCCTTGGGGAGTTTTCATAAACCAGATCTTCTCCCGGTTTAAAAATTTAAAGCGGTCTTTTTCTTCTTCCAAAACGGTTTCGTGATTTTTAGAAGCGAGTGTGGCAACCCCGAACTCTTCCGTCGCTTTAGACAATCGGTCCAGATCATCTGCGGCAACGAACGGTCTTGCTGCATCATGAATGAGGATGATATCATTTGCCGAGAATTGGAGACTTGAAAGACCGGCTAACGTGGATCCGTGCCTGGTTTCTCCGCCTTCTACGATACGATCTCTTTCTCTAAGCAAGGAAGAACAAAGTGTCTCCGATCTTAAGATATAGTCTTTATGAGATACAAGAACGATACTTTTTGTTTTTCCCCAATCCAGAAAGATTTCCAGGCTATGGAGTAAGATGGATTTTCCGTTTAATTCTAAAAATTGTTTTGGAATATCGGACTTCATTCGGGAGCCTGTTCCTCCCGAAAGAAGTAGTACGTAAATATTACCCGAGGGAAACCAGGACTTCATTCTGAAGGACTTGTTCCAAGGTTTGTTTCTTGCGGACGAGTTTAACAGATCCGTCCAGATCGATCAGGACCTCCGGGGTTTCCGGATAAGAATTATAATTTTTTACGGACATGGAAGAACAATAAGCTCCAGCTCCTTCCATCACCACCAAATCACCGATCTCAGGAATTTCCGTGGTCCTAAGTTGAGGTCCGCCCCCTTCCTCTTGTGTGATCAAGTCCCCACTTTCGCAACAGTGTCCTACATATACAAAGTCGCCTGTCTTGCGTTCCGATTTTTCTTTCGTGGGGATCACTACCAACGGATGTTTTGCGGCATACAACGCCGGTCTTGTGTTCACATCCATCCCCATATCCAGTTTTACGAAAGTAACCCCCCCCACCCCTGTGTTGACGATATCGTCTACCTGAGCGAGGATGGCTCCATTATTCACCATTAAGAAAGAACCGGGTTCTATTTCCATTTTGAGCTGAATCCCTTTTTCTTTGGCATAATTTTCAAAGAGCTCTTTGACGGGTTTCCCGATGACCTGAGGATCGGTCGTTTTTTCACCGATCATTCTTCCAACTTTGAAACCTCCGCCCAGATTCACTGTTCTACAATCGGGGAATTGTGCCGCGATCTCTAAGGTATAATGTGCTACAGCCTTCCAAACTTCAGGATCGGAACCGGAACCTATATGTGTGTGGACTCGAACCAGTTTAAGTCCGTATTTAGAAACGATCTCTTTTACTTTTTCGATCTCTTCATGCCAGATACCGAAGGAGGATGTATTACCCCCCACATCCGTTTTTTTCGTTGCTCCGGAACCTAAACCGGGATTAAAACGAACGCTTACTTCTTTCCCAGGAAAGTTTTTTCCAAATTCTTCCAATTGCCGCAGAGAACACGCGTTGAATTGGACTCCTTGAGAAACCAAATCTTTCAAGGATCTCGCTAATTGTTGGGACGTGAGTAGAATGTCGGAAGGTTTAAATCCTGCGAGTATCGCACGTTGCACTTCGTGTTCAGAAGATGCGTCTATATGAATGCCCTTCTTCCTTAATATTTCCAGGATCGTGCGCCCCGGATTCGCTTTCATTGCAAAGCGTACGGTCAGACCGAAGGCGTTAGGGAATGCGAGTGCGTCGTCGCAACTTCTTTCGATTCCTGTACGAGAGTACACAAAAACCGGAGTCCCGTAATTTGTTGCGATTTTTCTAGCTTCTTCTGGAGTCAAAAATTTAAGATTTTCTATTGATTGCATAGGGTTAGAGGGTTTTCTAGATCCTTCTAGGCCATCTTTTAGAGCGGTCCGGGTTTTTTCAAAGGCAAAATTCCGATATGGCAGGCAAAATCACTCATCTCGAAGCTCTTTCTCAAGTCTGCAAACATTTGGATCACGGGACGGCGGAACAAAGAAAGATTGCAAAACTTTTAAGAGAAGAAGGCACCCGTAAGTTTGCCAATATAGGTGCAATCGCTCCCGATATTTTCTATTTTTATCATGTTCTTTCCCCTGTTCGGACCAAAAAGGCCCTTCCTTGGGGCGACCTAAGCCATCACGAAAACGTTTTGGAATTGGTGCTGAATTTTTTGGACGGAGTCCTCACTGTCGAAGAAGGAATCTATAGAGACCGTTTTCTCGCATTCACCCTTGGTTATATCATCCACTGCGCAGTGGACATTGTCACTCATCCTTATATCTTTTTTATCTCCGGTGATTATTATAGTCCGGATAAACAGATCAGTTCAAAAGCACAATACAATCATATGAGAGTGGAATTCGCTTTGGATTCTTGGCTCCTGGATTTCAGATGGGGAATGACCCCGAAAGCGTACGATTTCGTACAACATGTGGATGTGATCTTCAAAGGAAAAGATGGGAAGAAAAAAATGGACCCTATGCTTTGGAACTTTTGGCTGAAAGGTTTAAAAGCCACTTTCCCAAAAGATTTCAAAGAAAAGTATATAGGCTCCGAAGAAAAGATCATCCCGGGAGATATCCTTAACGAATCCTTCTTAGGTTATTTGTATTTTCATAGATACTTGGATTCCAGAAGCAAAATAATTAGGGCCGCACTTAGATTTTTAGACAATATCACTTTACATAAAGTAAATTCCTCCGTGCTGATGCTCCCTCTAAAGGAACATATAGACAAAAGGATCATGAACGAAGAAAAAAGAGAATGGTCTTATCCTGCGGACCCCAACCTGATCCGAAACGATTCTTTTGTAGAGTTGATCAATAAGGCATGCGAGTCCGCAAAGGATGCGGTGACAAATGCCTGGGGTTATGTTCACGACAAAACTTCTCGTTCTTCTTTGATCAAGGAATACCAAGGATACAATCTAGACACCGGACTTAGGTTCCACGGTATCGATAAGATGCGCCAATTTTCGCCTTTATAAAAAGCAGAAATTAAAACAAATGAAACACGAACCCGTAGATTTTTTCACAAGATATTTCGTAGTACTCTTTAGGGACAGGGTCCAATCCCGTCTAAATTCTTCCGATCCTGTGCGTAAACTGATCTATCTTGTTTTGGGACTGATCTTCTTAAACGGATTTTTATTCGTATTCTCCATCAAAGATATTTGGCAGGTCCCGAAAGCGGACCGTTACGAAAAACCTTCCCTTCTATTCGGGATCAACTCCGAAGGAAAGTACGAACCGATCGCGGAGTTTTATAGATTCTCCCGAGTAGTGATCTCGGATCAAGATCTTCCCGGCGGTTGGGAAGATAATAAAGTGATTCGCTGTTTTGTTTCCACAGAGGATAATAATTTCAGATCCCACAAAGGTCTGGATTTACGCGGAATTTTTAGAGCTACCATGGTCAACCTTCTTGCAGGAAGAGTAAAAGAGGGCGCCTCTACGATCACTCAGCAGGTCGCTAGATTAAAATTCTTAAACACGGAAAGGTCCTTCTTACGAAAGGCAAGAGAAGCTTGGCTGGCACTTCTTTTAGAATTGGTATTCGATAAGAAAACCTTAATGGAAATCTATCTAAACGAGATCCCTCTCGGACACGGTACCATAGGAGCGGGAGCGGCGGCCAAATTTTATTTCAGAAAAGATATCAAGGACTTAAGCTGGGGAGAAGCGGCACTTCTTGCAAGTTTGACCACAAGACCCAAGGAATTTTCTCCATTAGTGAATCCGAATACATCAGCCTCCAAGGTCAGAGTTGTATTCAAAAAACTTGTGGAAAACGGGATCCTGGACGTGGAAACCGCCGAGAGAGAATTCGAAACATTCTCCGAATATTATATAACCTTAAATCGTTCTCCTAATGATTCCGCATTTTCGGACCGTCTGAACAAATTCCCTTATTTTACGGAATATGTCCGTAAAAACCTAGCCCGCTATATACCTTCTCAACAGATCTACGAGGGCGGTCTGAAGATCTATACCACCTTAAATATACAGCATCAATCCCAGGCCGAAAAAGCGTTGGCTGCAGGTTTAAAACAACAGACCCAACTATCCAACCAAAGGGCTTTTACTAAGATCGATTCCTTCGAGGATACCTACGGTTCTACATTCAAACTTTTAGCGGAACTCCATGATCTTCCCGAATTCAAATTTAAGATCTCCAGGTCATACAGGACATTCAATAGAGCCTGGCAGGAAGAATTCAGAGACGATTTAGCCGTTTTAAATTTGATTTCCGGGACTGAGATGTTAGGAGAAGCAATCGACTGGAATTATAGGACTCAGGCTACAGAAGACCATTTACTTCCTGTAGAAGGTGCATTAATTTCCATTCGTCCGGACACAGGTTATATCACCGCAATGGTAGGAGGTTCGGGATTCCGCTCGGACAACCAACAGATCCGCGCATTTCAAGCGTACAGACAACCAGGTTCCGCATTCAAACCGTTAGTATACGCTTCCGCGATGGAATATTATCATGAACATCCGGACGATAAGAAAAATGTTACTGCCGCTTCTTTATTCGACGATTCTCCGTTGCAGTACGTGTTGGAAGACGGAGACGAATGGAACCCAAGCAATTATTCGGGAGAATATTCCGGATTTATCCGCTTGAGAGAAGCGCTCGAACTTTCCAGAAATAGTGTTGCCGTCCGATTATTGGAACATACCGGTCTAAATAATCTTCTGCCAAAACTGGAAAAACTCTTACAAGTGGAGAATAGAAATCTTCCTAAAGACTTTTCGATCGCATTAGGAAGTTTTGAAGTTTCTCCGTACGAACTCGCAAGGTCTTATGCCGTATTTGCTTCCGGAGGAAAACAAGTTTTTCCTCTCAGTGTTCTGTATGTAGAAGATGAACAAGGAAATCTGATCAAAGATTTCCGAAAAGAATTCGAATCCAAAGAACGAAAAAGATTACTCTCTCCTGAAACAAGCTATGTGATCACTTCGATGATGGAAGATGTGATCAAAAAAGGAACCGGAACGGGGGCCAGGTCATACGGACTCACTCGCCCTGCCGCTGGAAAAACGGGAACCACAAATAATTTTAGGGATGCTTGGTTCGCAGGTTATACTCCGGAACTTGTTGCAGTTGTTTGGGTGGGTTATGATACCGGAACACTTTCTCTCGGCAGAGGAATGTCGGGCGCAGTTGTGGCCGCTCCTATCTGGGGAAGATTTATGGCAAACGCACTAGCCAAAGAAAAATCAAGACCGTTCGATTTCGGAGACGCAAAAATTGTACGCAGGACCATCTGTTCCATCTCCGGAAAACTTCCCGGTTCCCATTGTTACCAAACGGAAGAAGAAGTTTTCGACAAAGACACAGTTCCGAAAGAAGTCTGCGAAGACCATAGAGGAATGACTGAGCCGGATCCGACCCCCACCCATACCACGGACCCAGGAACGACTAAAAAGAAAAAACCGAATCTCTTTGAAGGAGACGAGGACGTTATTCGTTAGGGATTGAGTGCAGTGTTCGCGATGCTAAGGTTGCGACGAATTTAAAATTTGACTTCGCTGCGCTTCAGTCACCGGCTCAAGCAAGCTTGGTCGTTTTCTCGCTCCCTACGGGTCGCTGCGAAAGGTGACGAGGATGTTATTCGTTAGGGACTGAGTGCAGTGTTCGCGATGCTAAGGTTGCGACGAATTTAAAATTTGACTTCGCTTCGCTTCAGTCACCGACTCAAGCAAGCTTGGTCGTTTTCTCGCTCCCTACGGGTCGCTGCGAAAGGTGACGAGGACCTAATAAGATAAATTTCGCATAGAGGACACGGAGATCACGGAGGGTTTTTAGATTTCCCCCAACTCAGTGTCCTCTGTGCGAAACCTTTCCCGATTATCTTCCGCAAAAAGAGTTGTCGATTTCGGAACCGCCCACCAAATAGATGAATCAGCAGTCAGGAGTAACAGATGGCCATCGGTAAGGATAATAATAACAGCGTAATCGGCCCGGGTTCCATTTTTGAGGGCAAATTCTATATCGCTGGTTCCCTACGTATCGACGGAAAATTCGAAGGGGAAATTAAAACCGACGACGCATTATTTATTGGAGAAACCGGTAAGGTCCGCACTAACATTTCGGCAAGAGAAGTGATCGTTGCCGGAACCTTGATCGGAAACATTAAGGCGGAAACAGAAGTCCGCTTGGAAGAAACCGGACGTCTCTTAGGGGATATTATCGCTCCCGCTCTTTCCCTGGCAAAAGGTGTGGTAGCAAAAGGAAATATCACTGTAACAGGCGGACAAAAGAAAGACGTTAAAAAGATCGTGGAAGAATCTTTTGGCGGCACAAGGACTCTGGACAACGGTAAGGAAGAATAACTCTAAGGCCTCGAGTTCTTTTTCCCACCTCTTAGATTTGTTCGAATCAAAAACTCGGGTGGTTCTCCACCCGACCGACCGATACTCATAGTATGATCTTCAAGAAGCCCAGGCAATTGACCGCAGGAAAAGAGATCCTCCGGACAGATAATTTCACCCTGATCTACCTGGGCGCATTCCATTTCCATTATTCCTTTTATTTCAGAGGGAACCTATATCACGGAAACCTGGATTTCAGAAGGCGTAAATTCCGCGTTATTCCTCTTATAGCGTCAGTCGTCTTTATGGTCTTGTTTTTAGGGATCTGGATGAGTCCTTCCAATGCCTCGATGGAATCCGCATCCACAGAAGTGACTGAAAACGATCAGGAAGATTTAAAAGCCAAAAAAGGCGACGAAAAATTCTTAGAAGAGTCCGAAAAAGCAAAGCTGACCATTTTGATGGCGAACGAGATCAAAAGCGCTTCCGACAAAAAGAAACAATTTAAAGTAGTTACCTACAAAGTTAAAAGGAACGAAACTCTTTCCGAGATTGCAACCCGTTACAAGGTTTCAATGGAATCCATAGCAGGCTCCTCCAATATCAATTTGGAAGAAACACTTTACCCGGGACAAATATTACAGATCCCGAATAAACAAGGTCTATTATATAAATTTAAAGCGGGAGACACCGTTGCAAAGGTAGCGTCTCTTTACAAAGTGAACCTGGATGAAATTTTAGAAGAGAATAAGCTGGATGATCTGGATATTCTTCGTCCCGGCCAAAAAGTTTTCCTGCCAGGCGCCGTGATCCCGGACCCTGCACCCAAATGGGTGGTTCCTGTTAGTTCGCATGTAGTCACTTCCAACTACGGATGGAGAACCTTTCCACAGCATAAATTCCACGAAGCATTAGACCTAAAAGCCAACTACGAAGCGGTGATGGCTGCTCGTAACGGTAAGGTTGTATTTTCCGGATGGATGGGCGGTTACGGTAACGCGATCGTAATCGAACATAACGACGATTTTAAGACATTATACGCTCATAACTCTAGGCTGAACGTAAAACGAGGAGATTATGTGGTAGCGGGTAAGAAGATCGCAACCTCCGGATGTACAGGTTACTGTTTCGGCCCTCACTTACATTTCGAAGTAATTCACAAAGGGAAATCGGTAAATCCCGGAAAATATCTAAAAGGCCTCAGTTATAAAAGAGGCTCTAAACCGAACCATTAAGATTTTATGATGTTTCGATCTTTCTTTTTTATTCTTTTTAGTTTTGTTCTCAGCTTAGGTTGTGGTCCGTCCGCATCCGAGTATCTGGCAAAAAGGACAAATCCGCAGTATTCTTCCACTCATGGGATCGAGGTGTTTTTTAATACTTCCAGAGCGGTCAATCCAGGTACACAGGTCGCTTGTTCTAATTCTTATTTTCTGAATTTCGGTAATATGGGAACCCAATCAGGTTCCTGTTTGGTAAACGTTCCGGCTGACAGAGAGATAGGTTCACTCCCCTTCGGTCTGGGGAATAAAGAGAAATCATTCCAGTTCTTAGAACATAGAGTTGCCATCCAAGGAAAAAGCAAGGAAGAGCAGGAAAAACTTTGGTGGAACGGAATAGAAGAAGATCCTTTCGAAGAAGTGATCGTATTCGTCCACGGATTTAATGTAAACTTTGAAGAAGCTATTTTAAGGGCGGCCCAACTCAAATACGATCTGAAATTTCCCGGTAAGGTGGCGCTCTATACTTGGCCTGCAGGAGGAGACGGTTCCATGCTTGGGACCTTCTTCCTCAAAAACACATACGAAAAAAATTTAATCTCCGCAAGAAGTAGCAGAGATTCGTTTAAAAACTTCCTGAAAAGAATGATCTCTACTAAAAAGAAGATCCATCTATTGGTACATTCTATGGGACATCAGGTGGTCTTAAATTCGGTTTCAGAACTCTCCAAAGAATGGGGAGACAAACCTTTTTTAAAAGAATTAGTATTGAATGCTCCGGACTACGATACGGGCGAATTTATTTTAATCCTAGACAGTTTGCTAAAATCTTCGGAAAGGATCACATTATATTGTTCTCCCGGTGACTCCGCATTGTTTGCCTCCGCCCAGATACACCAGACAGGAAGACTAGGCGCCTGTTCCAGATTTCCCGGTGTGGATGTGGTCAATGTAAATCCGATCGACGCTTCTTTATTGTCATTAGGTCACGGATATTATTCTTCCCGTCCTATCTTGACCGATCTGTACCAACTCTTTTTGGGTTTAGGGGCGGAAAAGAGACTGTTCATTCGAAAGTCCTACGGAAACGAAAACTACATTCTCCGAAATTAAATCATTCTAAATTGTCGACCGATCCATCCGTCCCAGGGATGGAAAAATCCTTTTCCCGCTTCACGTTAGACGATATGTCAAAAAATTTTAAATTTTAGTCCGAAAGGATTAGGGAAATTTTTATATACTTATAGTTGTTTCAAAAAAAATTACAAGATAGTAGTCGATCCTAACAAAAATCATCCTTATATTCGATTTTACTTGCAAAGATGGCTTTCGAATTCTTTTGCACATTTCCGCAGATATTTTCACCTATCAATTTACATTTATGTGGTTGAAACAATCGGTTTTATTCGTAGATTAGAAGTATGCTCACAAAACCTAAGATCCTAGTTGTCGAAGATGAGATCATAGTCGCAGTCAACTTGGGCCAAAAACTTAAAAAATTAGGTTATGATCTTGTAGGCATTACATCCTCCGGAGAGGAAGCCATCCAAAAGGCGGAGGAAAACCATCCTGACCTAGTCCTAATGGACATTAATATCGAGGGAAATTTGGACGGGATCCAAACTGCGGAACTCCTACGGAACAGATTTCAAACGCCCGTTATTTATCTCACGGCTTATGCGGATGAAAACACTCTCAACAGAGCTAAAAGGACCCAGCCCCTAGGTTATATAGTCAAACCGTTCGAGTCGGACCAACTCCGTTCTTCTATCGAAGTTGCTTTGTATAAAAACGAGCTCGAAAATAGAAACCGCAAAAACGAAGAATCCTTAAAATCCACTTTGAACCAAATGGAGTCCGGGATCATCACTACGGATGAGAACGGTTTGGTTTTATTCTGCAATCCAGTAGCAGAAAAGATCGCGGGCTTAAGTTACGCGGAGTCCATCGGACTTTCTTTAACGAAGATCTTAAAATTAGAAGATACAAACTCTTCCGCTTATATTCTTCCTGTTTCTGATGTATTAACTTCTCATCAAACAATTGAGAAAAGTGGAATATTCGCGATCGATGGGATCGGAAATAAGACAGCTGTGTCGGTCCAGATCTCCCCCATTCTAAACACTGAAGGAAAATCCAGCGGGTCGATCACCGTTCTTCGTTTGGGAGAAACCGACAATACGAATCAGTCTTACTTAAAAGAGATCCATCATAGGATCAAAAACAATCTCACCGTCATTTCTTCCTTACTCAGCATGAATGCCTCCAATCTGAAGGATCAAGAAACCTTGGATATTTTCAAGGACAGCCAGCATAGGATCCAAGCTGTAGCCCTTCTGCACGAAGTGCTTTATGAAAATCATGACCTGTCTTCCATCAGCTTCGATCTCTATGTTCGTAAACTTACGGACCTTCTATTCGAAGTATACAAGGTGGATCGTTCCAAATTCAAACTTATACTGGATATCCAAGCCCCTAAGATACCGAGCGAAATGGGAATGAACTGCGCGTTGATTATCAATGAACTTCTGACCAATTCGTTTAAACATGGATTCAAAGGTAGAGAGAGCGGTTCTATATTGATCCGTTTTAGTTTGAATGACGAACGATATTTCTTAGAGGTTAAAGACGATGGCGTGGGTCTTTCGGACACAACTCCTCAAATTCGCAATTCCGCCTCTTTGGGACTTTCCTTGGTGGATTCTTTTGTAAAACTCCTAAGGGGAAAACTTTCATTAGAGAACGAGAACGGCTGCAAAGCTACTCTAAGTTTTCCCACAAGACACGAGACCTAAAAAACGTTTTACTCGTCGGCTGAATCGGATAACTCTGATCCCGATGAAGACAAACTTTGAATTCTTTGAAATCGTCGAAAGAGAAGACGGAGTAGCCATCGTCTTCTTGAATCGCCCCGACAAAAGAAACGCGATGAACTGGAGTTTCTGGAGAGACCTTCCCGACGTAGTTCATGAAATTAATTCCAATCAAAAGATCCGTTCCTTCGTAGTTGCCGCAAGAGGTAAATCTTTCTCCACAGGTTTAGATCTGGACTCATTCTTCCAAGAATTCGGATCCGTAGTACAAGGGACTTATGGGGACGATCGTAAAAAATTCTACGAATTGATCCTCCGCATGCAGAAAGGGATCAACGCAGTTTATGATTCTCCTAAACCTTCCATCGCGGCAGTCCAAAAACATTGTATCGGAGGAGGACTTGATCTGATCTCCGCCTGCGATATCCGTTATGCGACGTACGATGCAAGTATATCCCTCAGGGAAGCAAAGGTAGCGATCGTAGCAGACATGGGTTCCATCAACAGGCTTCCTTCTATCATCGGACAAGGAAACACAAGAGAACTTGCCTATACGGGTAAGGACATAGACGGAGAAGAAGCTCTGAGAATCGGACTTGTATCCAAATTGTTCAAGGACCAGGACCAACTTTTGGATGGTGCAATCGCAACAGCTTCCGAGATCGCTGCCAATCCACGGATAGTGGTAGAAGGTACTAAAGAAGTAATGAACTACTCCGAAGGAAAACCGTTAGCTGTCGGTTTGAACTATGTCGCGGTATGGAATTCCAGTTTTATGGATTCCAGAGACTTCAGGGAAGCGATGAAGGCCTTTAAAGAAAGAAAAAGGCCGGAATATAATAAAAATTAGAATCTCACCGAGTGCGGATGTAGGAACTCCTACAAACGAACCACCGCGTTTTGTGGAATTCCGACATCCGAATCAAACGTACAGATCCAAAAGCCTGGATCTTCCCTCGGAAGCCTGGGCTTGTAATTGAGCTTCTACGTTGAGTTTCAAAAGTTTAGAATTCATATCCGACTGAGCTTGGAAGATTTCTCTAGGCAGATTTGCAATTCTTTCGATCATGAGAGATTGGCTGGTTTGGCTACCGATTTCCATTTTCTTTACCTCGATTGAAGTGGGGATTTTTCTTTCCTTTGCCCCCGTTTCAATCATCGGTTGATCTGTGGAAAACTTGATTATTTTAGGAATTTTTTTAGCCTGTCCCAGTCGTGGGTTTTAGGGAACTAATCGTAAGCGCCATCCATAGGGAAAGGCAGAGAGAATTTACTAAGGCGTTCAATCTATACAAGGAATCCCTGAATTTCACCAAAAACCCGAAAACTATCCTGAAGGTGAAAAACCGCCAGGCCTGGTGCCAATACTATATTGGAAATACCAGGGAAACCTTGAATCTTTTCCAGGAATTGCAGGATCGTTTTTCCGCTCATCCGGAAAGTAGACTGTATTATGCAAATTACTTAATCAAGGTTCACAATTACAAGTCCGCCAAAAAAATACTCACCTCCGCAATCGAACTCTTTCCGGACCAATTGGAATTATACCTTACTCTTGCAAGTTTATTGAAAGATACCGATAGGTCCAATGAGGCGATCCAAGTCTTAAAACAAGCACTGTCTCAGGAAAAACTTTCCAGAGGAAGAGGGATTAAACGAAAAGATATCTGGTCCGAACTTGGATATTTGTACTACCAAAGGGGAGATTATAATTCAGCTTTAGCTTCTTTAAAAACAGCCATGAGAATGGACGAAGAAGAAACTTTCCTACATTACGATATGATCGCTCAATGTTATCTGAAAGTCTCCGATCATAAGAATGCTCTTAAGTTTATAGATCTGTATATCAAATATTTCGGAGAATCCGACGCGGATATTCTCGTGGTAAAAGCAAGGGCTCATGCCCAATTACAGGAAAGTCACTTGGCCTGCGCTTCTTTGTTACAAGCATACTCCTTAGAAAATGGGCTTAAACTTTCCGCAGAAGATATGGTCGACTTCGGTCCGCTATTACAGACCGGTTTTTTTGACACATTAGAGAATGTTGAAATAGACGAAGCTTGATCATTTCCCCGCTAATTTTTTCTTAGCAAGATCTTGGATCTTTAGGAAATCTTCCAACTTCATATTTGTTTTCGCTCCCACAGGAGAATTGTTTACTTCGCTATGATCGTGTACGTAAGGGATCCCGATCTTTGATAGATCGTCTTTATCGATCACAATCGTTTTTGTTCCTTTCGTAACCGTAAGATAATCTGATTCAGGGATCAGCCTAGAATGGTCCACACTATTTTCAAGTTCCACCTTACCTTGGCAATGGCAGATAAAAGTCATATCCTCTACTACGGAAGTATAAAATTTAGTTCCTCTAACACCCGCAGTCGTCGTCGGAGTTCCTAAACTTACGCCTTCACCTTTCACAAGTTTATTGGAGAGGAGCCAAGATCTTCCTTTCTCTTGGAAAAACTTTTTGTCCGATTTGATATCGTCGAAGCGAAATTTAGAACCGGACTGGATCTCTAGTAAGGAAACATTTTCTCCAAAGGCGATCATTGCTGTAGCGCCTTCGTCCGTAACCAATACGTCGCCGTTTTGGATCTCTTTGTTTACTTCTGCTTTGGATTTTTCGGAACCTCTTTCCAAGGTTACGTTCCCAACAATGAATGTGATCACTCCTCTGTTTGTATCCGCCTCCTTTTTAACGCAAGAAAACAAAACACTTATTAAACCTAAAAGAAATAGAACTGAGAATATTTTCATAGCGGTCTATCTTGGAGGTTCCGTTAAGGGAAGTAAATCGATTTTTAGGATAGAAGATATCGTTATTCTTCTTTATTTTATATGATAAAGAAAAAATTTCTTAAACGTATAAAAAGAAGGTGAAATTTAGTCCTTAGATCTTAGAGTAAATTCTTTTCAAACTTTATTACAACCGAACTTATTTGGAAATTTTTTTCATAGTACCGATGGTGGCATCGCTTGCCAACCTAAGCTGTTTGATCGAGAATATCGGAAGAGACCATCCATTCCATAGGCTCATGACCGTATTTTATCTTGCTGTGGGAGTCCAAAATGGAGCTACCGCCGCAATGTGCCTATCCTCTTCCGACGAACTAGGTTTGGCATGGTGGATCTTCCAATGTCATTCTTTTTTCAGTTTGGCTCCTATTCTTGCGGGTATGGCAGGTTTTTGTACGGGTCGAAAAATCTTAAATCCGCTTACAGTTCTTGTATTAGTCGCGGCGGTCCTCGCAGATTTTTTATGTTCTTCTATACCGCATTACTTCGTGGTCGGATTTAATCCCTTCCCTTTCGGTTATGGCCCTCTTCTTTCTTTATCTGGCGGTTTGATCGGAGCCGGAGTTCATGTGCTTGGAATGTGCATTTGTATTTACTTCTTCTTAAACCCTGTAAAATGGAATGTCTTCTTTGAGAAAAAATTCTTTATTACGATTTTCTTACTCTGGTGGATGGCGTTATTTTCTAACTTTTTGCCTCTTTACGGTATAGATCTTCCTCCTCTTCATCCGGTAGCGGACGCTGCGCTTTCAGTTACACTCTCCGTTTATTTGAACCGATACAACCAAGGAAGTCCCGGATTATTCAGGATAGCGGCGAATATATTGATCTCTATTGCAGTAGGCATTTTGGTAGGAATGTTATTCTGGCCGATTTTTAAATCTTTACAATTTAAAGAGATCTACATCACCGCGATCTCCGCTTTGGCAGCTTGTAGCTTCTTATCCTTCTTAGTGTTTCATTTATATAAAACCGCAAATGTAATACCTAAAACCGAATTCAACTTAGAAGAATACGGATTGTCCAAACAGGAACTCCGTATCTGCGAATTATTGAACGAAGGACATAGCAGATCCTTTATACAACTCGTATTGAATGTTTCTAATGGGACTCTTAGAAATCATTTGAAAAATATATATGCAAAGGTACTTCCGGGATCTAAATCAAGCTCTAAAGACCAACTCCAAAGACTTACGGTATTTTTGGCTAAAAGAAAGATTGAGAAGAATTAACCTTCGCCCGTGTTATACGAACGAAGGTTATTTTTTTATGATTTTGTACAGCGTGCTCGAAAGGACATCATCTTCTTATTCGGGCCGCCTCCGAATTGGTCCGCGATTTGACAATTTAATACCTGAAGATCGTAGATCGTAAGTGTATTTTCCATCACGAAGGCAGGACAATCGTTTACCACTCCATACGTGTTTCCGTCGTTATGATCTAAATCCATATGAGATCCGGTTGAGAGAGCCCCAGCTTCCAAAAATATTCCCGAGTTCTTGGACATATCGATCATGTGGATATTCAAGATAGGCAGTGTAGGTCCAGTATCCTTACTAATAATGACTCCTATATTTCCATCCTGGCATTCTTCCTGGTTTAATAAATTGAAACTATCCGAATCCAACACCAAAGTCGCAGTACCTAAAGCCGGTTCTGCAAGTCCGCCGATTAAACCACCAGGCCCTGCTTGCAGGGCTGCAATTGCGAATAAGGATTGATCATTCTTCTTTTCTTCCGAGCAGTTTACCAAAACAAAAGTAAAGATAAACAAAATCGAAAAGTGAATCTTATATATTCTAAACATATTTTCTCCGTAAGATATATAGGAGAAAGATTACACTTTTTGGAATGAGTTGGTCAATTTCCCAGATGTAATGGATCCGTATCTGCTCTATTACATATGTAATGTTTTTAGATCTTTATGGACTTATCAATCCGGAACGCTGGCAAGCTGGTTGACATCCTCTCCCGGAACGAGAATAAATTCTCCATTGGAGCCTTTTAGCCTACTTTCCAGAAACGGTTTGTATTCTTCGGAATGATAGAAATTTTGGACCGCTTCTTTGGACGGCCATTCAATTATTAAGAAGAGCTGAGGCAGTTTTCGATCGCCTTCCATCTTCTCCATATTTGTGGTCCGAGAAAGATATCTACCCCCGAATTTTTCCACCATCTTGGTTACATTACGAACATAAGCTGGGATCCAACGAGGGCTGGTGATATTCAATTCTGCTACGGAATAATACTTCATGACCTTCTCCCATCTTAGATCTTGAAACGGTTGCAAGCGTTTTCGGAATTGATTTGAAATGTAAACTAGTAATACCGGTAGGAATCCGAACGCCGTTTTATTCCCGAAAAATTAATAAATCCGGTGTATTCTTATCATCCCGAACGAATTTTTGAGAGCGATATTATAAGATCAGTCGAATCCTGCTCGGTTTTGGTGCAAAATCTTTTCCGAAACAGCGGGAGATAATCGGCCTTTTCCATAAGACCGATAGAATGAATCCGCCGAGGAAAAAATGAACAAAGAACATTTCGACGTGATCACCGTAGGTGCGGGTCTATCAGGGATTAGCGCAGGTTATCATCTGCAAAAACTTTGCCCGGGCAAAAAATACACCATCTTAGAAAGTAGACCCGATATAGGCGGGACTTGGAGTCTCTTTCGTTATCCGGGAATTCGTTCGGATTCGGACATGTTTACCTTGGGATATTCTTTCCGACCTTGGAAAGAAGCGAAAGCGATCGCCGACGGACCTTCTATCCTAAATTACGTGAGAGAGACAGCATCCGAATTCGGAATAGATCGTAATATCAGATTCGAACATAGAGTAACGTCCACTTCCTGGTCCAGTAAAGAAAACCTCTGGACTGTAGAAGTAGAAGTGGGACCTAAAAAAGATAAACGCACATATACTACGGACTTTCTTTATATCTGTAGCGGTTATTATAATTACGAAAAAGGATTTACTCCGAACTTTCCAGGAGTAAAAAACTTTAAAGGTCAGATCATCCATCCGCAACATTGGCCCGAAAATTTAAACTATACTGGTAAAAAAGTCGTAGTGATCGGAAGTGGAGCAACCGCCGTCACCTTGGTCCCATCCATGGCGGACAATGCTTCTCATGTGACAATGTTGCAAAGGTCACCGACTTATATCACAAGTCTTCCATCCAAGGATATAATTGCCGATTTTTTAAGGTTTCTTTTGCCTGCAAAGTTGGCTCATCATATCACTCGTATCAAAAACATTCTCATCCAGATTTGGTTCTATCAGGTTTGTAAAAGATCTCCTAACTTTGCGAAGTGGCTAATCAGGGCAAGATTAAAGGTTTCGCTTCCGAAAGGTTATGATATAGATACTCATTTCAAACCGAACTATCAACCTTGGGACCAAAGAGTTTGTTTGGTTCCCGATTCGGATCTATTCAAGGCGATCTCTAAAGGAAAGGCCTCCATAGTTACGGACTATATCGAAACTTTTACTTCGAATGGAATCAAACTAAGATCCGGAAAAGAATTGGAAGCGGATATTATAGTCACCGCGACCGGATTGGAATTACTAGCGATCGGCGGGATCCGACTCAAGGTAGACGGTTCGGAAGTGGATATTTCTAAACTATTCACATTCAAAGGATTAATGTTAAGCGGAGTCCCGAATTTTGCGTTCTGTGTCGGGTATACGAACGCATCTTGGACATTAAGAGCGGATCTAACATCTACCTATGTCGCAAGATTACTAAATCATATGCAATCGAAAGGTTACAAACAATGTATGCCTATTTGCGATCCGGAAAAAATGGAGAAGGAGCCGATACTCGATCTAAATTCTGGATATATCCAGAGAGCAATAGATCAATTCCCTCAAAGAGGGGCAAACCGCCCTTGGAGATTCCATCAAAATTATCTAATGGATCTATTCGATATCAATTTTGCCAATGTGAACGATTCTAATTTATCCTTCGGATAAACGACAAAAATAGGAAGAAGAAAAACCAAATGAAAAGTTTTAAAAATAAAGTAGCAGCCATCACCGGGGCCGGATCAGGAATGGGAAGAGAACTTGCGATCCAGCTTGCAGAACAGGATTGTAACCTTGCGTTGTCGGACGTAAACGAGGCGGGACTTGCGGAAACGGTCCAATTGGTAAACAAGAAGAATCCGAATGTTTCCGTTACAAGTCAAAAGCTGGACGTTTCCGACCGATCTGCGGTCTTTAATTGGGCCTCTAAAGTAGCCAAAGATCATCATAAGGTAAATCTAATATTCAATAATGCAGGGATCGCATTCGGCTCCACAATCGAAGGATTCGAATCCAATGATTTTCAAAGAGTAATGGATATCAATTTCGGCGGAGTGGTAAACGGTACTCAGGCGTTTTTACCTTACTTAAAAGAAAGTGGAGAAGGTCATATTATCAATACTTCCAGCGTGTTCGGGATCATCGCCGTTCCGGGGACTTCCGCATACAACGCTTCCAAATTCGCGGTCAGAGGATTTACGGAAACCTTAAGACAAGAATTGGATTTTACCAAAGCGGGAGTTTCCGCCACAAGCGTTCATCCAGGCGGCATCAAAACTGCGATCGCAAAAAGTTCTAAGACCAACGACAGTGTAAAGGCACTTGGCTTGGATCCGAATACTGCAGGTGAAAAAATGTCCGCTCAATTTATCACGAGCGCAGAGAAGGCGGCAAGGGTAATCTTAAAAGCAGTAAAGAAAAATTCCCCAAGAGTCCTGATCGGACCGGATGCCGTGTTCTTGGACTTAATGCAGAGAATTTTTCCAAGCTCTTATCCTAAGATCATTACCAAGGCACTTATGGGAAGAATGGCAAAATAAGAAGGTCGGCGAAGAGCATAATTTTTATTTTGCATTACAATAGATATTATGCTCTTCGAACTCTTTTTATTCAAAAAATATAACTCTACTCTTCTTCAACAGAGGCGCCAGGTGCGTTTTTCTTAACGGATTCGATCCCGTTTTCGCAGGCCTGTTTAGATTTATACCCTTCGCTTACGGCAATAATTTCTCCGTTTGCAGCCTTTAATCTAAATCTATATTCTCCTTTAGCGTCCTTATAAATTACGAATTTTGCGGACATTTGAACCTCCTGTGGGTGGAAGGAATATAGCTTAATACAAAAGAGATAGTCAATTTATTTTTTGCTTAAACATTAGCCGGATAGGTTAAATGTATTTTTCGCATTCAGATTGTTCTTACTCCGAGCGATAAACCTTATCCAATTCGAGAACTGAGTCTTTCGAAAGAAGTTGTTGTAAGTGAAAGCGATCTACGGCGGATCTTCTATTATTAGAATTTTTCTTCCCCAGTTCTTATTGCACCCCTTCATGTGCCGGTCATGTATCACAATCGAACAATTTTTGAGACTTGAGATCGATCGAAATTATTACGCGGATTTACTACTTTTGGAAGTGATTGATACTATTAATATGAATTCAAAGTAATACGCCAAAAGTGTATTACTTTGCTCATAAACATTATGCATTTATCCCTAAAAACACGGATTAAAACTGACAAATGTCAATTTTTTCATCTTTTCAAATGAAAATAGTTTTTAATGAATCCCAACAATCAACAAAAGAATTCCAGCCATTAAGGATTGTGATGGAGACATTCGACATTTTTCGTCAAAAAAATTGTTAGAAAGCGAAGAGGATCCGATCCAAAAACATGGATATAAGAGAAACACATAAGAGGTCTTGGGATATTTTATCCGATCCCACTGCAATTTCCAGAATTGCAGGATCCTTTCTTTATTCAGAAGAACTTACAGTGAAAGGCCGGCAATCCGATAACAAAGCGATAATTATAGAAACTTTCGGAGATTCCGGACAGATCTCCGTTCGTTTTCAGCAAAGATCAAGAATATCATCGGATGAAAAGATCATTCTACAAAGGACTTTGAAAAATCTTTTAGAGCTGAATTGCAGAACTATCAGGCGTCTCAATGATTTCGAATTTTTGATGCAAGCTGAATCGGTTTGTATCGCTAAAACGAATCGAAAGGAAGAAAGGCTTAGAATTAAGAATGATTCTGTGTTCGCGACGAATATTGTTTATCATCCTGAACGTTTCGAATTAAATCGGCATATCTCTCCGAACGTTATACGCGACATTTTGGAAACTTTCAAGGATGAATTAAAACATCCGAAATTTGGAGAGATATACGTCGGACTTTTCCAATCAGGCCAAGAATCCAAATTCGAGATCGTTAGAAAGACCAAAAAGATCTTCTACATCCAAAACACCAACAATCCAGGCTCTTACACCGAGGTCTTGCCTCAATTCGTGAATTACATAACTTATTTCGGTAAAAATATTCTTTCTGCAATCAGACGGTATAAAAACGAATCCATAATATCGGAATTAATACTTCCTTTACTATATGATAAAAACGACAAAGACTCGTTTCCTAAGGCTTATCTTTGGATAAGAAGTGCTCAAGAACCGATCCTAGCCGAAGATCTCTCCGAACTCTACGCATTATCGGAAAAGATCATCACTACAATCCAAAACTCGGATTCTATCAAGTCGACCGATCGATTTGACGTAATTGATATTTCCGAATCGGGCGTAAAAATAAGGATACGTCAAAAGGATATATTGTACAACGTCTACCGAAACGAAAGTCTTAAATTCGACCTTGTATTCAAAGGAAGGCCACCGATTCACATGAATGCAAAGATCTGTTGGCGCTCCATAGACAGGAATGGAAAACTTTTTTTAGGATTAAAATTCATATCTGATCAAGACCAGCTAACCAGCTTAAGAAAATTGGAATATAATCTTCAATCATTACGCAATCGTATAAACTCCGAAAAAAGTAATGCTGCAGTCGTTAAAATTTACCGCACTTCGGTCCCGAGAAGAAAGAAAACTTAACTGAGGCTTACAAGGATTACTCAACGAAGCAAAATTAATTATTCAATGCGAGTCTAATACCCACTCCAAATTGTAGGTAAAAAGTATTTAATATTCTCCCAGTAAATTGGTCCCCGATTGGATTAACTTCTTATCAAAAGATTAATTGAGCATGGTCTGCTTCTCTACAGGCAAAAGACGATTCTAAACAAAATTAACGACATTTGCCGTAAGGCGGACGACTGTCTTTATAGAGTTCGATATTAAACAGACCTTCTCGGATTTTTCCATTACTTTCAAAGCCTTGGCCCGGTCCGATTCGTTCGATATTCGGATCTTTGCATCCAAAACAATCTCAGTGATCGAATAACGTCCTTCGACCATCTCAAGTTTACCGTTAGCGGAACTTTCAAAATCGGAGAATTCAAGTTTTGAATTTTTAGCGATCGCAAGAAATGTTGTCATATAACAACTGTTAACGGAAGCAACAAACAGATGTTCAGGCGACCAAATCCCGGGATGACCGCCGGGAAATTCCGGCGGTGTAGCTACTTGTATGGAAGAAAGACCGGGTGCGGAAGCGATCCCGATCCTATCCTTCTCCCATTTTACATTTACTTGATAGAAATGTATTTCCTCCATTAACGCCTTCTTCCTTTCCCAGGTCTACCTCCACCTCCTCGTCCCCACAGTGGAGCACCTGTAGTGGTCCTTAGGGTAAGCTTTTGCCCATCCTTAGTAACTTCGCGAGCAACGATGATATTTCCGACCTTTGAACCTACGATCGTTATCATATCGTCTTTGGCTATCTTCACGGTTTGTTTATCTATGTAAAAGGAAGGTCCTAACATAATCGTAAACGTTTCATTTTCGGCTTGAAAGGTTAAATGAATTCCTTCCCCTCTTCCACCATGAGGAACCTTTATAATTTCGGTAACCTTCCCGCTTAACGTAACTTCCGTTGTGGGATCGTATTTCATTCCCATTCCTTGGCCCATATTACCGCCGCCTTGGGCAAAAACATTCGTAACGATCAGCATACCGCAGATCATTAATAATAATCGATTCATCGGATCCTCCAATTTAACAAATAGATAAAACATAACTTATATTTCCTTTCAACGAAATATAGCCTGTATCTACATGATATATATCACGACTCGGACGCGGTCCAACAAAACAAGGCGCATGAATGAAGTAGCATAAGAAAAGGAACCCAAAGACGAAATTCCATTAAGGTATAAAAAACAAATAGTTTGGGTATGGATCCCTTACGACAAAAGTATATATTTATTATTAAATAAGATGAATATTAAAGCTTGGATAGATCTCTACAATCTATTTCGAATTCCTGAATAGATTGTGAATTGAAAAGGTCCTGCGAAATTCGCAATCCTGTCTCGCCGAATTTTCCTTTTTCTATTTTCTGATAGCCGATGGTAACATGGAAGGTATCGATCCAATTTATGTTCTCGAAGTCTTCTCCAATCTTAAGTTTAAGAGATTTCCCCGGTTGTACTAAAGCAATTGATTTGGATTGATCCTCCGAATTTTTGTGCTCTTTATTTGAGCCGAAAAAATATCCAAGCCTTGCTTCCGAATAGTTTCTCTCAATCGAGGGAGAAGCCGTATTCAATAAAATTACAGGATCTGAGTCCTGGTTTTTGATCGTTATTTCATTCAAGATCTGATCGCAACGAATACTATCGACAGTTAGAGAATTAGGAATTTGTTTGAAATCTACAGATTCTTTACACGCGAAGGTTGTAAGCGAGCAAAGTAGTAATAAGGAAGATTTCGCACCCATTTCAAATAACTCCTTTACGTTTATATTCTATTTCTTGTGAGAATCAATTAAAAGACGAAAAATCCGACTCAGATACAAGAACATTTCTTTAAAATGTAACGAATTATTTTCCGAAGCCGTCGCGAAAGATTTTTATTTAAAAAAATACGAGCCAGAACGGCAAAGCTCATTCAATTTGTATCTCATTGAAGAATCAAGGGAAAAGGACCGTTTATGATAGAAAAACTGGTAGATTTATCCATTCGTAAGAAAGGAGCAGTATTGATCATCTGCGCCATATTCTCCCTTATCGGTCTATTTAACGCTTTAAAACTCCCAATTGACGCAGTTCCCGACGTAACAAATGTCCAAGTAACTGCCGTTACTTCCTCGCCGGGTTTGACCCCGTTCGAAGTGGAGCAATTCATTACGTATCCGATAGAATTAGAGTTGAATGGAATTCCCGGAGCAAAAGAGATCCGCTCCATCTCACGCGCGGGAGTAAGCTCCGTATCGGTTATTTTCGAAGATGGGACAGACATTTGGTTTGCAAGACAACTTGTGAATGAACGCCTAAAGATTGTCGATGCCCAAATCCCTCCGGAATACGGATCGCCTGAATTAGCTCCCGTTGCCACGGCCTTAGGGGATATATACGAATTCGTTCTTTCTTCCGATAGACATTCTCCGACAGAACTTAGGAGTTATGTAGATTGGGATCTATCCAAAAAAATAAAAGCGGTTCCCGGCGTAATTGAAGTAAACACGTTAGGCGGAACTTTAAAGCAATATCAAGTATTGATCGATCCCAAAAGATTAGCCGCGCACAATCTTACCGTGACCGAGATCTTGGATGATATTAAGGCTGCTAACTTCAACACCGGCGGAGGTTATGTTCAAAAAGGAGAAGAACAATTAGTTATCCGCGGAGAAGGACAGTTCGGAGGAATAGAAGAACTGAGGAGAGTTGCAGTTAGAACTTCTGCCGACGGAATTCCACTTTTATTAGGCCAAATCGCTAAAGTAGAAGAAGGACCCGCACTTCGTTTCGGTATTGCCACTCAAAAAGGCAAAGAAGTGGTTGCTGCGACAGTCATCATGCTGCTTGGTCAAAATTCCAGGGATGTCGTGGATCGAGTGCGCGAAAAAGTAGAAGAAGTTCGACCGACTCTTCCTGAAGGAATGAAGTTAGAGCCGTTTTACGATCGTTCTGAATTTATTAACCGTGCTTTAAAGACTGTCTTTATGAATTTAAGTGAAGGGGCTCTACTTGTATTCCTTGCTCTTATCCTAACTTTAGGGACAGCAAAAGGCGGAGCGTTAGTTGCCGCGGCAATTCCCGTTTCAATGCTGGTTGCGGTTATCTTTATGCGACAACTGGGCGTTGTAGGGAACTTGATGTCTTTAGGCGCACTCGATTTCGGCTTACTTGTGGACGGCTCCATCGTAATGTTAGAGTCCGTTTTGGCCGGATTTTATATAGGTAGAAAAAGCTTCGATCGCCCCATGAATGAAGAAGAGCTTCGTGTCGCTACTGAAAACATTATTTCGGATCGATGCAAGAGAGTAGCGAAAGCGGCAGCATTCTCCGTTGCGATCATTATGCTTGTCTATCTTCCTCTCATGGTCCTTGAAGGAGTGGAAGGAAGAATGTTCCGCCCCATGGCGATAACCGTTGCCCTCGCTCTAGCAAGCGCACTTGTTTTTTCCGTTACGGTCTTTCCGGCAAGTCTTGCTTACGCATATAAACGACCTTTTATCCATAAAGCACACGCTTGGGAAAAAATAGAGGAATACTATATTAAACTTTTGGATTGGGGATGGATGCGAAAAAAAAAGATCATTCTCTTTTCAGTCGGAGTTATCATTTTTTCATTTTTATCCGGAAGTTTCTTAGGTTCCGAATTCTTACCTCGAATCGATGAAGGAGAATTGGAAATCGATGCAAAAAGATTACCCTCTACCGCTATCGATTATTCCCGAGATTTAAATATGGAGATCGAAGAGGTTCTCTCCGGATTTCCGGAAATTGTTAGCGTTGTCTCCCGTGTGGGGCGGGGAGAATCAGCGGCGGAACCCTTAGGTACGGAGGAAACTTCCGTCATGGTTAAATTGAAACCTAAAGAAGATTGGGTAAATGCGGATACTCGTGAAGAACTGATGGACAAGATCAAAAGTAAGCTGATCGCAGAAGTCCCTTCCACTTACTTCAGTATGTCCCAACCGATCGAAAACAGGGTAAATTCACTTCTTACAGGTTCTAAAGCGGACGTAGTCGTGAAGATATACGGAGACGATCTTAAAACTATTAAAAATATCGGAGATAAGATCGCATCTACAATGCAGAAGGTGCCAGGAACCGGAGACTTACGTGTGCAAAGAGTTCTCGGACTTCCTATGCTTCAGATCAATACCAACTACGATAAGATGGCTCGCTATGGAGTATCCGCTTCTGAAATTCTCCGCACGGTGGAGATGATGAGAGTCGGAACTAAGGCCGGAAAAATATTTGAAGGAATGAGAAGATACGATTTAGTTCTCAGACTTGATTTGGAAGCCGACGATCTTCCGGAAGTAGCCAATATTCCAATTATGACAGCAACCGGAAATACGATCCCTCTTGGACAAGTAGCGGATATAGAAATTCTAGATTCCGCGGCAGCCATTTATAGAGAAGCGCTTAAACGAAGGATCTTCGTCGAAGTAAATATTCGAGGAAGAGACCTAGTCGGATATATCAATGAAGCAAAGGAGAAAGTAAAACCTATCGCAGCTAGTCTTCCCGCCGGATATGAAATAGAATGGGGAGGACAATTCGATAACTTCGTGAGAGCAAGAAACAGATTACTCTTAGTCGTTCCTGTCGCCTTAGCGATCATATTTTTTATGCTTATGGCTGCATTCAATAGTATTTACTATGCATTAGGAGTATTTGCCGTAGTTCCGTTGGCAACTGCAGGAGGTATTTTAGGTTTAGTCTTGCGTGGTTTGCCATTTAGTATCCCGGCTGCAGTCGGATTTATTGCTGTAAGCGGGATCGCCGTTTTGAACGGCGTGGTGTACGCATCAACATTGAAGGAAGAGATCCAATCCGGAAAACGTATAGCAGATGCGGTTATTTCCGCCGGGATACTTTCGTTACGGCCCGTTCTTACGACTGAATTTATCGCCGCTATCGGATTTCTTCCAATGGCACTTTCCAATATGGCAGGAGCAGAAGTGCAAAGACCTTTGGCTACCGTAGTGATAGCAGGAGTATTGGTCGCAACCGCATTATCTCGTCTTGTTCTTCCTATCGTGATGGAAACTCTTTTAGGTTGGGACGAAGCAAGGATAAAAAGAAAGGAAGAGATCCGAAGAAAAAAAGAAAGCACTTATATTCGGATCGATATCGGAGAAGATCATACTCCAGCTTTTGCAGAACATCATAGTGAAGTTTTGTATGAAGAAAACAGTCATAAATCTGAACCAATTAAGAAAAAAAATGTTAGAAAAAAGACGAAATGAAACGGAAGCGGCGGAACGATTCGAAGGAAAGGATAGTTATTCGAACAGTATCCGCATCTTCTTACTGAAGATATAATGTTGTAAAAAGACCATATCATCCGGATTAGAATCGAAAAAATTCACTCCGAGTTGGAATTTTCCGTCAGCGACCTCCAAGAATCGCACAACCTCTCCCCTTAGGACCAGGTTCCTTTCGGAAATCGGAATAAACATTTTAATAATATTATGTTTTTTTAAATAATTGAAAGTCCTTTCATCCTCTATCTCGAACAAGAGACCGTTCATACTGATATCCAAGATACGGGTAACTGCCTCTTCATTTCTAAAGTTCTCTTGGCGAATATAAACTTTCGTAAGAGCGTAAGTGAGAATATCCCCTAGTTCCTCGATATATAATGCCTGCTGCTGCACGATGGAAAATTTATCCATGGCCGTGGAGAACACTTTCACATAACCGATCGGATCATTGAATAGACGGATAGGAGTAACTATATAAGAAATCAAAAAATTTCGGACTTCTTCTTTCTGAAGCTCTCTGAAAAATTCATCCGCCTTTGCCTGCCCCCTGGTTTGGATCAAACGTAAGTATTCGTCCCGGAAATTATCCAGATACGGATCCTTCTCCTCCCCTATATAACTTTTAATTAAAGAACAATCCGGAACATAAATTGAACGGTTGTATTGTCTGATAAAATCCCCGAAAAGTCCCCCATCTTTCCCAGGTCCGAAAAACACGAGCTCATAGTCTTTGGAAATTCCAAGAATATATTCGGTAACCATTAAATTGATCAATTTCAGACTTGGATTATCCTTTTTGATCTCCTTCATGAGATGGAAAAATCTTTGCTCTACGCTTAGATTTTTTCCGAGCTCTCTTTCTCCACCGCTCAAGGAACGATAAAGGATCACGTAGTTCATAAAAAGATCGTCCACTGCCACCCTGAGATTTTTACGGAATGCGGCTGCTTGCAGTTCGGAAGGGATCTTCACCCGGACATGGTCTTCCCAAAAATCCAAAAGAACCACTTCGAATTGATATAATATATTCAAGATTTCGAAACTGATTTTTGCTCTGAGTATTCCTTTTGGCTGAAGATAAGGAACATATAGAACGAGAGTGTCTTCGCCCACCTCTTCGACAACGGAGGTAAGCTTTTCTCCTTCGTAATCGAAAGGGAATTCCCTTTGGTCCGCTTTTAGACTATAGAATAGGTGTTTAACTAAATTGATATCGGAACCGATGATTGTTTCTCCAAACATCGTTTCTAAAATCGTAATCAGTTCCTGGAGTGTATCCGATCGTCCTACAGCCATAACGGTATGGGTAAAATTTTCCCTTATCTTTATTTTCGACTTCGGGACTTTAGGAATCCAGTACTACCGATAGGAATTCGCCACGTTCTTCTTTTTTTCGAAAATGAGACATAGGCGAGTATTTTCCGGAAGGAAATTGTGCGGGGGATTTTTATACTTTTGCCGAAAAATAAAGCATGGCAGAGAACAAGTCCGAACTGAATCCAGAACTTTTCGATATGATGCGTCGTGGACAACTTTCCGCGAATAAGATCCTTAACTTGATTTCCCTTAGAGAACTGGTGGATAAATTCGCTTCCAAACCTTTTTTAGAAGAGGAAAAACTCCAAGAGATCAAAACACGCACGGGAGTGGAACCGGACATTCTTACCTGGGGTGATTATTTCCAGACCGAGATAGCTTCCCGTTATTTCGATAAATCTGATTCCGAATTTTCTAAAATAGTGGATACTATTCGATTCGATCTGATCTCCGCTCATCTGATCTTCTCCAATAAACCGGATTATTTCGTGGACTCCGTCAGAGGCCAGGCGCTTGTTTCTAAATCCATCGATAGTTCTTTCTGGACTTTAGAAGATGAGGAAAATGTTCATTTAGAAATTCTATTGGATTATTACGATCAAATGGGTATCGGAGAAAAACCTCTTTCCGTATCCGATAGAGTCTGGTACGAAAGTTTTGAACTAAAGCAGGAAGCTGTTTAATGGCATTGGTTGATTCAGAAACAGTAGAACTTTCTTCCGAATCAAGAATTGAAATTCTCTATCTGAATAATCCGGAAACTAAAAACTCCATGACCGTCTCAATGGGTCTGGAGTTCCAAGCTCACATCGAAAAGCTGAAAAAGAACCCGCCTAGAGCGGTTGTCATTACCGGAAAGAACGATATTTTCTCTGCCGGTGGTAATTTCGAATTATTAAAATCTTTTGCCGAAAAGTCCTTCGAAACGAACAAAAAAGAAATGTTCGAATTTTATAATCTATTCCTAAGCGTTAGGGATCTGAACGTTCCGGTGATCTGTGCCGCTAATGGTCATGCGATCGGCGCGGGACTTTCCATCACTCTGGCTTGCGATCTACGGGTTTTTGCGAATGAAGGAAAATACCAATTCAATTTCGTAAAATTGGGAATTCATCCGGGAATGGGATCCAGCTATCTGACGAAAGAATTATTCGGAATGGAAATCGCAAATAGGCTTTTATTCTTAGCGGAAACAGTAAGCGGCAAAGAAGCTCATTCATTAGGAATTTGTTATGATTCCGTTCCAAAAGCGGAAGTTTTACAAAGAGCTACCGAGATCGCAATCTCGCTGAGCGAGAGCGCTCCTATGGCGCTTAGCGAATTAAAGAAGAATATTTACGATCGTGAAAAACTGAATGCAGCTCTACGAAAAGAAGCGGAGTCGCAGGCTCTGAACTTTCTTTCTCAAGACTTTCGAGAAACCATTCGTTCGATTGAAGAAAAGAGAAAGCCGGTTTTTAAAGGACGATAAGAGCCTAGCGGCTCTTGAAGCCCGGAACATCATACTTGTCGCAATGACATTGCATTTATAGCCGGACGACTATAAGTTCTTTAATAACGGTTTTAATTCTAAAAGGATCTGTTCTTCCGGAATGGTAAGATCCAACTTATCCACTTTTTTAGGGATCCTTCCGGAGGAAACATCGTCTCCCAAAGCTTTGATCTTAGCTAAGATCGCCTGATCCGTACAATTTGAGATAGAAATGATATTGGGGACTTCCTTCCCCCAGGAGAATTTTAGGCCGGGCGAATCTACAAAGAAAGATTCGGTGATCCCGTCCCCTTCCTTATCTATCATAGTATAAACCGTAGAATCTCCGGTAACTACTGTGACTTTCTTTCCTTTTAAAAAACGGTCTACCTTAATCCGGGTATTCGTCATATCCCGGTTCCAAATATAATAATATAGTTTATCAATTTGAGAATCGATCAATCGGTCCACTGCGGTTTTGAAAAGTTGTCCGTATTTTTTTCCGACCTCTTCCTCTCCTTTCATAAGACCGTCCACTTCTCTTGGAGTGGTAGAATGTAGATAAAAATCCGGTACTCCGTTGGAATGATTCGTATAGAAGACTTGTTCTTTTCGATCCCCCGGATAAGGATTCGAATCCGCGGAAGTATTATGCAAAAAACCTAATAGGAATTTTTTCCTTTCTTGGGTTTTGGATCGAACTTCTTCGAATCTTGCTCTAAGCGAACTTGTTTTGGGGGAATCTTTTCCGTAAATACGTTCGGTCCTTACGTATTCGGCATAGGCGGCCTTCTCCGCCGCGTAAGACTTTAGGAGTTCATCATCATATTTTAATAGAAGATCGAATTCCTTATTCTTCTCTTCCGGCTCGGAAGATGTAGCTGCACTCACGTTCGGCTTGTTTGTTTCAGCCTGGTTTGGTTCCGTTTTAGAAGAAGGTTTGGTTCTTTCCGATTCCGGTAGTTTATAATATTCCTGTTCCAAATCTTTTAATCTGGTGAATTTATAAATTTTATTTAAATAATCCTTTTCCTTCTCCTTTATCTGGACTGGATCGTCGAATCCATCCTTCAAAAGTGTAAGTTGTCCTCTATCAATAATGAGTAATGTGGATTCAGAAGTATCTCGATTCAGGTTTCTTTCCGGAAGGGCCTTTCCTTCCTTGTCCACTAATTGGATATAATGGAATGCGACACGATCCGTGCGGAAATCATTGATATTCATTACATCCGGAGAATTTTGGAGATCCGGAGCTGCTGACAATATAGCACCGCATACGATCATAAGTATAAAAACGATTAAGATTGTTCGTTTGGACCCGGACATGTCTTTAATACTATCGGCTTCGAAAAGGGTCAAAACAACCCTTTGATCCAGTTAATTTCCGCGGGAAAACCCCGAATATAGGGGAAAATCTTACTGTCTTGTATGCGAAGTGGAAAGTAAATAGCTTAAACCGGGCAGATCTCCCGCTTCTCCACCTAACCTGTATTCGATCCGATGTAGATCGGGATAATTTTCGAATAAGGTCTTTTCCACAGCCAAGAACGCGGAAGACAATAAGACTAATTTTTTACGCTCTATCTCCGCGGACTTTTGTTCTTCCGTCATTTGACTTGCATACGTATAATCGATACGGAATTTCATATCGGAAAGTAGATTTTCCAATGTGGACTTTCTCAGATCCAAGATCAATACATCTCCTCTTTTCCAGATAGAGATCACGGAGTCCTGTAGGTTCGGAAGTTTTTTCAAATTCCTAAATTGTGCGGAAGCATTCGGAACGGTAGGGTCGAAATAACTGGATTCCCCAGCCTCTCCTACTAAGGTTATAACATCGTGCCGGAAATCCTCACCTGTTAAGAGAACTTTTCTTTTTACGGGAAAAACCTCGCCTTCTCCATCCGAACCGTATATTACGATTTCCTTTCTATGATCTAGATTAGGTAGATCGTATAAGGTAAATGGAACGAGCAATTTTAACGGGTTTTTTCCGGCGAGAATGAAACCGGTAAGGAATAATAATACGATGATCCAAGAATAAGTTAAGAATAAGATCCTTTTGGATTCTTTAGAATCGGCGGCTCTGGTAGCTAACTCGAAAACCCAAACATAGAAGGTCTCCAAATGAGTAAGAAAGCGATCCCAAATTTCCCTAATCTTTTGCCAGTTCATACGCTCTCACACCTTCTAATATACTTTTGGCCAATTTCACTTGGTAGGATTTATCGGCCAATACCTCGGACTCTTTGTTATGGGTGAGGTAACCCATTTCGACTAGGATGGCAGGCATCAAACTTCCCCTGAGTACGGAAAAGTCCGCTTTCTTCACTCCTCTAGACAATATCTTTGGACCAAGGTTTTTTTTCATCTCGGATTCGACACTTCTGGCAAGAAGGCGGCTTCTTCTTTGGATCATAGACGACATCATTCCGGCCTGGATCTTCCCGTAGGCGGCCCCACCCTTTTTGCCGGAAATCCCGTTTTCGAATAAGGAAACTTCTCTTGCGGTTTCCGTGCTGGGGGTTTGGGACAAATAATAGACTTCGAATCCGTTCACATCCGAAGAAATAGAAGCATTACAATGCAAACTTACGAATAAAACCGATCCGCCCTTTTGGATCTCTCGATTTGCGATCTCCGACCTTCTCTCTAATTCGATAAAAGAATCGTTAGACCTGGTTAAGATCACTCGAACTTCCGGATAAACCTTGTTGAGGAATTTTTTCAGAAACCGGGCCACTTGTAAAGAGACGAACTTCTCCTGGGTCCCTTTATCGGAAGAAGTTCCCGGGTCTTTTCCCCCATGACCCGCATCCACTATGATCGCGGAAAGTTTTAATCTTTCCGCTTTGGGCAATAGATCGAAAACAAGTTCGCCTTCTTTAAATTCGTAACTCACATCCCCGGGCAATAATCGCACAAAAATCGCTTCCACAATATCGGGAGGAAGCAAAAAATCCTTCTCTCTATAAACTACGGGTAAATTCGTTTTTTCTAAACTACCATTGATCGCATAGAAGGAGGCTCCTATCCGAAAACGGATTTCGCCTGAAGCATGTGAAATTGAACCTACTAACGTAGCCGATTCGAATTTGGATTGTAGTCCAGGGATCTTTTTACGGATCTCTTCGAAGGGAACGTATCCGTTCTTGCCGATTGTCTGTATCCTGGACTCGGCAAAAACGGGTGCGCTAAAAAATAAAAAGAATCCTAACCCCCAAAGAAGGATTTGATCCTTGTCCAAATTGATCCCTTCTTCTTATTTGAGGATTTTTTAGAATCGTTTATATCGAATAGGTTACGTTTGCTCTTATCGTAATTCGATTTTTGTTTTTTATTCTCGTTACTTGTATGATTCGGAGAATGTTGTTTTTGGAATTCGGGACGTTGTTTTCCTTTTTTAGGATTTTTCCGGTTTTTGTCCTTACGATCGCCGTTAGCTCCGAATACACTGTCCGCTTTTTGTAAGAATTCCTGAGCCTCTTGGATCGCAGCTTCCGGTCTTTTTTTATGTCCGCCGCCTTGTCTGCCCGGTTTGGAGTCTCTGTTGAAATCCTTTTTGCGATTTCCAGAGTCTTGGTTCCAGGTCTTCTCCCCTCTTTGGTTCCCGTTGCGTTGAAATTCCCCTCTTTGTTTTTTAGGGCCTCTATCTTTACCATGGTTTCGATTCCCGTTTCTTTCGACAGGAGCATTATCAAAGGCGTCTCCTCCGACAAATACTTGGAATTCTCCCACGGGGAACGTGAGCGCTTCTTCATGGACCGGTAGAACTTCTATTTTTTGTTTCAGATATTTTTCTATCTTCTCCAATTCTACGTAATCGGATTCGGAGCAGAAGCTGATAGACTTACCCATTCTCCCCGCTCTAGCGGTTCTTCCGATCCTATGAACGTAATTCTCCGTATCTTGAGGGAGATCAAAATTGAAAACAACTTCGATATTTTCCACATCGATACCGCGGCTTGCAACGTCCGTTGCCACCATAAACTTGAACTTTCCGGATTTAAAATCCCTCATCAGCCTCAGTCTTTTTTTCTGATCCAAGTCGGAAGATATCCCAGTGATAGGTATCCCGAATTTTCTGAGAGAATGTACTATTTTAGGAATATTCACTTTAAAATTTGTGAATATAATTCCTTGCCCTTCCAATTCTTCGGCAAGAATGGAGTTTACCATATAAGGCAACTTCTCCTCTCTTCCCAAGTGAACCAGTTTCTGATCGATCCTTTCGGTGATCAATTTATCGGGATTGATCTGGATCTCCACAGGCTCGTTCATAAAACGATATGCGAGGCGCATAACTTCGACGGAAAGTGTAGCCGAGAATAGTAAGGTTTGTTTTCTATTCTTACATTTATGAAGAAGCCAACGTATATCGTAAATGAAACCCATATCCAACATACGATCCGCTTCATCTAAAACGAAAAACTCGACTTTTTCGAGGTCTGCGCTTCCACTTCTCGCTAGATCGATCAATCTTCCGGGAGTCGCAACGATCAAACCGTTGAGTCCGTTCAGATCCCTGTTCTGGGCTTTATAATCGGTCCCACCGATAATAGGGACCACTCGGTAGTCCGTATATTTCAGTAACTTTTCGGCTTCTTCCGAAATTTGGATCACTAACTCTCTAGTTGGAGCAAGGATCAAGGTGCTGATCCCTTGTATTCCTCTTGTCAAAATGGAGTGAATGGTAGGAACCAAGAATGCTACCGTCTTTCCGGTGCCTGTTTGGGCTAAACCGGTTACGTCCCTGCCTTCCATTCCTGGAGGGATTGCTTTTTCTTGTATTGGAGTGAGCTCGGTAAAACCTGCTTCTTGGATTGCTTTTTGCAGGTTAGGCTCAAGATTTAATTCTTCGAATTTCATATTTTTTTAATCGCGATTGAGTGGAATGTGTCGGCGTAGCAGGAGAGGTTTGCGTAACGAACAAAGAGCCGATGCGTCAGGTATTTGCCTTTCCATCCCTTATCTCTAGTAGGGTGGTATGACATAGGTTTCCTATATACCGTGACGAGACCGTACATTTTCAACATTTTTTTCAGAGAATCGGGTGAGTAATCCCAAAAATGGTCCGACGGATGAGTGCGAAACCATTCTTCCGGATTGGTTTGAAAAGAAGGTCCGTTCAAAGAAGGAAGACCTAAAAATAAGAGGCCACCTGGCTTTAACAATTTATTGATCCTCTCGAAAACAAGCTCCGCATTCGGGAAATGTTCTATTACAAAAAACGCACAGACTGCATCGAATGTCTTTTCTGGAAAAATTGAATCGTCCAGGAACGAGCCGCAGATCACATCCAAACCTAATTTGTATTTGGAGTATTTCGCTTCACTTTCCGAAAGTTCCATGCCTGAAACCTTATATCCTTTCTTCTCCGCTTCGGATAAAAAGAAACCGGCAGCAGATCCGATTTCGAAAAGAGTTTTTCCTTTCGGGTCTTGGAATGCGCTCATCATTTCTAGACGCACCTTTGCTAAATTTCTAAGCTGAGGTTCGTCCTCGTAATAGGTCTTTTTGTACTGATTCTTGTATTCTTCCTGAAAGTAGGAATCTTCGTAATCCCTTTCCTTTGCCAATTTATAGAAATGGACCCCCGTGCGACGGCATACCATATAGGCTTCCGGATATTCTGGGTGAGGTTCCAATTCGAGTATTGAGGACATGCTTGCCTACATGAAGCTTGTCATAAAGTCTCCCTCACGTAAAGGAAAATCCCCCGGCCCGGAACGAAATACGTGCTTGAAAAAACGAGAAACCATCCAGGAATAGAAGAGAATGAGCATACTCGAAAAAATCAAATCCCTAGGGCTGGAATTCCCACCTGCACCTAAGGCGATTGCCGCCTATATACCTGCCATACAAACAGGAAATCTGGTATTCACTTCCGGCCAATTGCCTCTAAAAGACGGCAAACTCATGCTTACCGGAACACTCGGGGCCGGTCTTTCCGTAGAAGATGTGAAAGCAGCTACCGAACAAGCTGCATTAAACGGACTAGCTGCCATTGCTGGAGTGATCGGAGATCCGGATAAGATCAAGAGTATCGTAAAGATCGGGGTATTCGTTGCTTCCAGTCCCGATTTTACGGAACAACATCTAGTTGCAAATCATGCATCCAATCTGCTCTTAAGTATTTTTGGAGAAGCAGGACGTCATGCGCGCTTTGCAGTCGGAAATTCCGCTCTTCCGTTAGGAGCTCCCGTAGAAGTCGAAATGACGGTTTCTTTAGGATGATCAAAAATCTTCTCAGAGATCTAAGTCTCGCTTTTCCCGCCACACCCGTCGTGTTGAACGGATGGAAAAGATTTCTTTCCCAACTTTTAGGAAGATTTATAGAATTCTATTCCGAAAAAACCGGAAAGGAAAAGTTGATATTCGTTTTGGCATTACTGCAATTATTCTTTAGTTTAGGAAGCTGGATCAATTACTCCATCAACTTAGGGGTAGAGTCCCAACAAGATCTACTTTCCAAACTAGGCAGTTTTTTCGGAATAGAACCTAGCAGAAGTGGTATAGAAGAAGTTAATGTGCGAACCGCTTCCAATATATTTTTTATCATCCCATGCTTCTTGACATTCTTTTTCGGCGGCTTTTGGAGAAGTGAATGGGTAGGTAAAACAATCGTGATCCTCCAAGGATTTTCCGGGATATTACTGCTGCTTGGGATCTTATTACCGGACGTATTTTTCGTAAGTTTTATAAGAGATCAGGATTATTATTATAATTTCAACTTCTATGCATTCTGTTTTTTTTGGGCATTAACTACCGGCTCTTCCCTAACATTATGGAATTCTAAACTTTAAATCAGCCTGATGGATACTTTTAATTGGGACTCCATCAGATATCCTCTGCTTCTGACACTTAAGGTAACCCTTTTTTCAACATTTTTCGCCGCCTTACTCGGGATATTTTTTGCCTATTGGATGTCCAAGCTCCGATTTTTCGGAAGAACATTCGCCGATGCAGTTTTGACCCTGCCGATGGTGCTGCCGCCTACGGTGCTTGGATATTACCTATTGATCTTATTCGGTAAAAAAGGGATAATAGGTCATTTTCTTCTGGAACAATTCCAATATTCTATATTATTTAATTTACATGGAGCAGTTCTGGCATCCACAATCGTATCCTTTCCTTTAGTTTATAGATCCGTAAAAGCTTCTTTCGAAGATCTGGATCCCGAATATGAAGAGATCGCACTCACTTTAGGAAAATCCAAATGGGAAACTTTCTTAATGGTAATTCTTCCGCTTTCCTGGAGAGGGATTTTGGCAGGCTCCATGATGGCCTATGCAAGAGGAATGGGAGAATTCGGGGCAACACTCATGATCGCAGGAAATATTCCGGAAAGAACACAAACAATAGCACTTGCGATTTATGATTCCGTTCAATCCGGAAAAGACGAATTCTCTTTGATCTTAGTATTCGTAGCATCGATCACTTGTGTATTGGTATTGACAGTTTCCGGGATCTTACTGAAAAAATCCCATTGGTAAGGAATTTATTAAACGAAATGTTTAAAAAATTACATAAATTACTCCCTGCTCTACTTTTATTTATCCAATCCACTTCTTATCCTCAAGAAAAGGAAAAAGAGATCACTGTTTCGGCTGCATCCAGTTTAACCGATGTGCTCAAAGAACTCGGACCCGCATTCAAACAAAAAACGGGAGTCAAAGCGGTATTTAATTTCGGATCTTCCGGAAGTTTATACCAACAGATAGAAAAAGGAGCTCCTGTGGATGTATTCATTTCAGCGGACCGAGACTTCGTAGATAGAGGGATCAATACGGAAGTTTTAGAATCTTCTACCAAAACGATTTTACTAAAAAATACGTTAGTCCTGATCCAACCAAAAGACGGCGGGTTCAAGATCAAAAAGTTGGAAGATCTACAACTACCGGAGATCAAAAAAATCGCCATCGGAAACCCAAGCTCTGTTCCGGCGGGAAAATATACAGAGGAAGTCCTAACTAAGAACAATATGAATATTTCCTTAAAGGAAAAATTCATACCAGCGGAAAATGTAAGACAGGTATTGGATTATGTCGGAAGAGAAGAAGTCGAAGCCGGTTTCGTTTACCTCACGGATGCAGCAATTGCGGAATCTAAGGTCAGGGTCGCGCTGACATTAAGCGGGCACAAACCGATCGTATATCCGGGGATCGTAGTAACCGGGACCAAAAATCCGGAAGAGGCAAAAACCTTTCTGGAGTTCTTAAAAAAATCTCCCGAATCGAAAGAAACTTTTCTAAAATATAAGTTTATACTTCCTTAATGTCACTTATCGTAGATATCCGAAAAAAACTTTCCGATGGAAAGCGAAAATTCGAGTTGGATGTACAATTCGAATTTTCGGGAGAATTCCAGGTAATATACGGTCCTTCCGGAGCGGGAAAAAGTCTCACCTTACGGGCATTAGCCGGACTTTTAAAACCGGATTCGGGAAAGATCTCGTTTGCAAATAGTGTTTATTTTGATTCTTCTTCCAAAAAGTATATCCCGCCTCAAAAAAGAAATATAGGTTACGTTCCCCAAAGTTACGGACTATTCCCTCATCTCACAGTGCGAAAAAACATAGAATTCGGATTGAATAAATTCTTTCGAACTTTGAATGAAAAAGATAAAAAAACGGTTTCTTATCTTATGAATTTATTCGGGATAGAAGAGACTTCTGAAAGTTATCCGAAACATCTCTCGGGCGGACAAAAACAAAGAGTTTCGATTGCAAGGGCGCTTGTTCGAGATCCTAAAATTTTACTTTTGGATGAACCGTTTGCAGCGCTTCACTCGGATCTAAGACAAAAGATGAGAGAAGAATTAAAAAGTTTAAGAAAGAAGATCAGTATGCCCATTCTTCTTATCTCTCACGACCCAATAGATCTGGAGTATTTCGGGACTTCCGCTCTTTATATGGAAAATGGAAGGATCTTGCATAAAAACCTATAGATCCTATCTTAAAAACCTATCTCAAAATATTCTAAAATTTCCTTTTAGTGAGGTCTTTGCCTGAGAGCGAAGCCAGGATGGCGAAGCGGCCCGGAGGTTTACGCAGGACGTGTAAGCGAAGGGGAAGGCAAAGACCTCACTAAAAGAAATTGTTTTGTATAGGACTTTAAGATAGATTCTTAATAATCGAAGATCCCAAGATCCATTTTAGCTTCTTCCGAAGCCATTGCTCTCGGATCCCATTTTGGAGTCCAAACCACTTCCACTTCTACAGAATTGATACCTTCTACTCTCAGCGCGTTGTCTTGGATCTCTTGTTTCATTTGAGGGCCGGCAGGACAAGCCATAGAAGTATAAGTCATTTCGATCTTTGCCTTATCACCTTCTACCTGGATCTTATAGATCAGACCCAACTCCGCGACGGAGATACCGATCTCGGGATCTTCTACCCTATGGATCTCTGCGTAGACCCTTTTTTCGATCTCTTGAGTTGGTTGTTCTAATAATTGCATCTAACACAGTCTATCGGAAGAATAACTTAGTGTAAAGAATTTTAAGGACTATTATCGTTTTCCATCAGAACGGATTTAAAAACGGGGCGCTTATTCCTAAGATCAATATCAACCAGTTCGGGACTTTTAGAAAAACCATCATGGCAAATAAAACAACGAATACGAAAAGATCATAAGCGGAATATACGGAAGAAGTGAAGACAGGAGTGCAAAATGCGGACAATAAAATTCCGAGAGCGGAAAACTGGATGGCGTCTATGACTGTTCTCATTTTGGAATAATTTCGTATCTTCTCCCAAAGGGGAAAAAATCCAAAGACCAAAAGAAAAGAAGGAAGAAATACGAAAACGGTAGAGAGGATCGCCCCGCTTAACCCAAAGATCATAAAACCTAAATAAGAAGCGAACGTAAACAAAGGACCAGGCATCGCTTGAGCGGCCCCATATCCTGCTAGGAATTCTTCTTTTCCGATCCAACCTTGTCTTACTACTTCGTTTTCCAATAAAGGAAGGACCACATGTCCTCCGCCGAAAACTAGGGCGCCCGATCTATAAAATGAATCAGAGATCGTAAAAGGAAACGAACCGAAGAATGACCTTAATAATGGTAATAAGAAAAGAAGAAGAAAGAAAATTCCCAGGGACCAAAATGCGACCCGTTTCGGAATGGAGAAGGAGACAGAAATCTGAGGAAGATCCGATTCTTCTTTAAATAGAAAAAATCCGATCAATCCACCGATCAAAATTACGATCAGTTGGATAAATGCATTTGAAAATACCAATGTCAGTATCGCGGAACCGACGACCAAATAGATCTTGTAAGGATGACTTTTGGAATTTTTCCACATGGTCAAGATCGCATGAGCTACAACCGCAGTGGCGACCAATTTCAGACCATGGACCCATTTCAGATCAGGAACTATATTCGATTTTAATAAAATTCCAAAACCGACCATCAATAAGACAGAAGGTAAGGTAAATCCGACCCAAGCCGCGCATCCCGCTTTCCAACCGGAACGAAGAGTACCGATACAGATCCCCAATTGGCTGCTTGCGGGGCCGGGAAGGAATTGGCAAACCGCTAATAATTCCTTATAAACCTCTTCCGAAACCCATTTTTTTCGTATTACGAATTCTTGATAGAAATAAGCTAAGTGGGCGGTAGGTCCACCGAAGGATACTAAGCCCAATTTTAAAAAAATGAAAAATACTTCTTTCATTCGAAAATGATAGTTTCGAATTTCAGGAGGAAACTTTCAAATCCTTTCCGATCTCTTTCAAAGCGGAACGAAGGACCAGGATCGCGTTCTTGCCGATCCCGTGGAATTCCAACAATTCTTCTTCCGAATATTTCGCAAGTTGAGATAAGGAATGGATCCCGTTATTTGCCAAAGCCCTGCGAGCAGGAGCCGCAAGGCCTTTAGGAAGGTTCAATCCTCCACCGGGATCCAAATTTCTATTCCTCCCATTCCTGTAACAGGATTAAATTCTTTACCATACCTTTCCAGGTTTGCACCCTCAAAAGGTTTTGCACCGGAATCCGGAAACCATTTGCCTGCAGCGGCAAATGTTGCTCTGATCCCGGCAATATGACCCTTATGAGTAAACACTGCGTACCTCTGCGCAGGGATCTTAAGTATCTGAAATTCTTTAGGTAATCCGGAAGAAGAAGAAACTTCTACTCCGCACATATAATCAAAGTTACCTTCTGCATCGAAATTATAACAAACTCCGTAAGCAGCATCTCCGACTTGAGAAGGAATATTTCCAAGGTATGCTCCGAAACTTTGCCATTGATTTGGAATACCTGCAGGCATTTGACAATCGTAACGTTCTACAATACCCGCAAATAGTCTAGGCGGGACGGTTTCGAATCTGGGCGGATCGATTTTAGGAATTGGTTCTGAGTTCAAGGTAATTGCCTCCACTAAGTTCACATTACCAAGATGCCCCTGGGACTTTACCTGTTCTGGAGTGATAGAGAATTGATCCTTAAAAGCTCTAGTAAATGCTTCGTGAGATCCGTAGCCGACATCCAAAGCGAGATCTAAAATATTGGATCCATTTTCCACCAATATTTTTGCGGCTTCGCTCAAACGTCGTCCTCTCAGATATTTCATCAAAGAAACTCCCATGGTCAAAGAAAAAGAGCGGGTCAAATGAAAGGGAGAAACCCCTGCATTCTTTGCAACATCTTCTAGAGAAATATTTTCTTTAGAATGACCTTCTATAAACCAGAGAGCCTTTTGAACGAAATCCATTACAGTCCTTGGTACTGTTTCCAGTATCCTAAGCTTAAACTTTTACTCTTGCTTGATAGTTCTTGCGATCTGAAGAAATTTTTATTTTTTTGGATACAATTTAAAACCCAATTTTTTGGCCACGGATCTGAATTTTTCGTCCATGGAGCAAAGGATCAATTCGTCGGAGATAGACTTTCGTATATGCAATGCGGTGGCTAAATGAGCTGCATCCAATGATTTTAATTCCAGGACATCCTTATTCTTTCGGATTTCAGTCCAAACATCGTCATCCAGATTTTTTAAATTGATCTGAGAAATGAACTCGCCCAGGAATCCTTCCGCGTCTTTAAACCAATTTTTAGGTAAATGTTTGGATTCTTTAGAATACGTGAAATGTAAACTTCTGAAACTTTCTATCTCAAGTAGGATAGAACCGAACTTGAGATCCGATCTGTTGAAATAATCCAAATGGTCTTCGTAACCGGCTTCTGCATAAAGAATATTTAATAGAAGACTAGTATCTATATATAAGACCATTTAATCCCTGTCTGCCCGGTAAGCTTCCCTCCAAGCTGTAGAGACTCTATATTTGATTCCAGCTTTTAACAGAATGGATTTCGGAATATTGATTCCTTTCTGATTTTTCGCGGGAATAATAGAATTAGAAGCGATTGCTTCTTCTAAATATTGTTTGGTGAGATCCGATTTCTGGTCGAATTTTTTGATCTCTGCAATAGGCTGATTTCTGTCCAAGATAAGGATAGTCTCTCCTCCTCGTACAAAATCCAGAAAGCTACTTAGATTATTTTTAAGATCTTTGATCCCAACCGCTCTCATGTCAAAATTGTAGCCACCGGGGCCACCTAAGTCAAGCTCTTTTGGCCAAATTTTTTTTACTTTCCGATCGCTTTTTCCAAAGTATTCCAGGCAAGCGTGGCACATTTGATTCGCGCCGGAATCTTCTTTACCGCTTCCATGGATTCGAGGTCTTCATATTCTTCCGAAAAATTTGGGACCTTATCCTCTAAAAGCATTCCTTTAAATTCGTGGAGAAGTGTTTTTGCTTCGGTGATTGTTTTACCGTAAAGACTGTCCGTAAGCATAGAAGCGGAGGCTTGGGAGATAGAACAACCTTTCCCCACAAAACTGATCTCGGAGATTATATCTCCTTTCAGTTTCAGGAATAGTTCCACCTCATCACCGCAGAGAGGATTGACACCTTCTTCATGAAGATCGGAGTGTTCCATCTTTCCGTGATGTCTCGGGTTTTGGTAATGATCGAGTAGTACTTCTTGGTAAAGACTATCGCTTAAGGACACGGCCGAAAATCTCCTTCACTTTCTTTAGACCTACCAAAAGAGAATCTACATCTTCTTTGGTATTATAAAGATAGAAAGAAGCGCGGCAAGTGCCGGCGATCCCCTTGAAATCCATAAACGGCTGAGCGCAATGATGTCCCACACGGATTGCAATCCCTTCTTCATCCAAAATGGAACCTACGTCGTGAGGATGAACTCCTGGGAAATTGAAGGAAATTACTCCTCCTCTTTTGCTTAGATCGTTTGTTCCGTACAGTTCCAAACCGCCGAAATCTTCCAATCGATCCAAGGCATATTGTAGGAGTTCCAACTCGTGATCTCTGATCTCCTGCATTCCTACAGATTCCAAATATTCGATAGCAGCTCCAAATCCGATCACTCCCGAAATATTCGGAGTCCCGGCCTCCAATCTTGCAGGAAGATCCGCATAGGTGGACTTTTCCTTCCAAACCTTGGAGATCATATCTCCTCCTCCCATCCAAGGAGGCATGGTTTCTAAGATCTCTTCCTTAGCGTAAAGAACTCCTACGCCTGTCGGTCCGAGCATCTTATGAGCGGAGAATGCATAAAAATCAAAATCTTCTTTTTGGACATTTGTGGGAAGATGACAGATCCCCTGGGCACCGTCTATCAATACCTTTGCTCCTACTTCTCTGGCCCTGCGAATGATCGCAGATAGATCGTGAATAGTGCCGGTCACATTGGACATTTGAGCAAGAGCGACTAACTTTACTCTTTCAGTGATGACCTCGTCCAAATTGCTAAGATCCAAGGTGGAATCTTGGTTGAGAGGAATAAATTTTAAGACGGCTTGTTTTTCCTGGGCCAACATCTGCCAAGGAACCAAATTAGAATGGTGCTCTAATTCGGTGAGTACGATCTCGTCACCTTCATGGATATTAGTGCGTCCCCAAGACTGAGCCACTAAATTGATGGATTCGGTAGTATTACGAGTGAATATAACAACCTTAGCGCAGGCAGCTCCGATGAATCTGGAAGTTTTGATCCGGGCCATCTCGTATTTTTCGGTGGCCTTTTGGGAAAGAGAATACACTCCGCGGTGGATGTTCGCATTCTCCGCTTCGTAATATTTACGAATGGTATCAATGACGGACTTAGGCTTTTGAGAACTGGCGGCGCTGTCCAGAAACACCAAGGGCTTGCCGCCTATCTGAGTAGATAGAATCGGAAAATCTCTTCGTATCTTTTCGAGATCAAAACTCAAAGTTTCTCTTCTCCTCGGTTCCCCATGTCAATCCTCTAATTCCACTTCGACTTCGTCACCCACGATTCTAGTCTTATAGACTGGCAAATCTTCCACTGCAGGCATACAAAGTACCTTACCGGTACGGATATTAAACTTCGCGGAATGCCTTGGACAAACGATTACGTCCCCTTCCAATTCACCGGTTGAAATATCCTCGCCATCATGGGTGCAAAGATCCGCAAATGCACAGACTTCGTTCCCCAGTCTAGTTAATCCTACCCTATGGTAACGGGTTTCAGCTACGAATATCTCTCCTTCTTTCAGATCGGAAAGTTTAGCCAGTCTCTGAAAGTCACCCATTACTCGCCCAACATCCTAGATTCTATCATGGAAGATAATTCTTCGCGAACCGTTTCGGATGGAAATTCTCGGACTACTTCGTTCAAGAACCCTTCTACGATCATTTTACGGGCTTCTTCTTCCGAGATTCCTCGGGAAGCTAAGTAGAATAATTGCTCTTCGTCTATTTCTCCGACAGTGGCACCGTGTTCGCATTTTACACTATCAGCAAATACTTCCAATTTAGGAATGGATTCGGCTCTTGCGGTCCTGTCTAACAGAAGGTTATTATTGATTTGGATCGCACCCACATCTTTGCAGTGAGAAGGTATATGTAGGTTCCCTGTAAATACATGGTGAGCCTTCTCTCTTACGACGGTGCGGTATAAAATAGAACTTTGTGCATGGCTTTCGGAATGAAGAATACGGACTTCAGTGTCTTGGAATTCTCTCGCTTTTAAAGGAGAAAGACCCACATAACGTGTCCAACATCCTTTCCCGGCAACATTCGTATCATAGAATGATTTTCCCTTATATCCGCCCCAAGAAGCAAGACTCGCATGGAACTTGGAATCTTTTTCCTGGATCCCGTACGTAGCTCTAAAATGAAAAGTGGAATCTCCCAAATTTTCCAAACTAGAATACTGGAAATCTCCGTTAGGAGGTGTAAGAAGAATGGTGACTCCGCTCATAAGAACCAGATCTTTCTGAGACGGAGATTCCCATCTTTCCAGAAAATTGGACTTGGCTCCCGGAAAAGCATCCACGATCAAAAGTGGAAGAATGATATTTCCATCCTTACATTCAACCTTGATCTCAGGTAAAGAAGAAGGATCCGAACCCAGCTGTACATAATACGCATGAGTGAACCTGGAAAATACAAAAAGTGGAAACCATTCTTTGGAATAAAAGGAAATAGCAGGTGCCGTTTTTTTCAGGACTTCCGAAAGTTTTTCAGGAGGAAGATCCTGTAATTTGGTGACCTTCGCGTTTCCGGAAACCGTTACGGAAGAATCCGGACAAACTTTAGTATATTCAGAAATTTTAAAATTAGAAAGACTAATCTTTCTCCAAGATTCGAGAGAAGAATCGGGAAATGTTGCGGAGTTCAGAAGTTTTTCGGCGTTCGTACGGAATTCGGTAAGAATGGAAGGTTCCTTCTTCTCCTTGATGTATTCCGAAATGGATTCCGCCAAAAGCATTCCTTTAGTTCGCTCCGTTTAGGATCCAATCGTATCCTTTTTCTTCCAATTCAAGGGCAAGTTCTCTTCCGCCTGTTTTAAGGATCTTGCCTTGTGCAAAAACGTGAACGAAATCAGGGGTAACGTAATTTAACATTCTTTGGTAATGTGTGATGAGGAGTATGGATCTATCTGCGGATTTGTTTTTAGTGATCCCTTCGCTGATAATTCTAAGTGCGTCGATGTCCAAACCGGAATCGGTTTCATCCAAAACGGAAAGTTTCGGTTTGAGAAGGGTCATCTGAAGGATCTCGTTCCTTTTTTTCTCCCCGCCGGAAAAACCGTCGTTCACGTATCTTCCGATCCAAGTATCAGGAACTTCTAATAAAGCGGTGGCTTCCTTTAATTCTTTGCGGAATTCTTTTACCGGTAAGTCTTTGCCTCGGACGGATTTTAAGATGGTGCGTAAAAAATTTCCGATCGTTACACCGGGAATGCTTGTGGGGTATTGAAAACAGAGAAAAATACCCGCCCTGGCTCTTTCGTCGGTCGGCTTTTCGAGAAGGGATTCCCCTTGGAAAAGTATATCCCCGGAGATCACCTTATATTTTGGGTGACCCATGATGACATTTGATAATGTACTTTTTCCGGATCCGTTTGGACCCATGATGGCATGGACTTCGCCCTCGCCGATAGTAAGGTCTACCCCTTTTAGGATTTCCTGTACTTCACCGGATTCGGTTTCCACTCCGGCGCGAAGATTTAAAATTTTGAGTAGTTCCGCCACGTATAGGACCCCTGCCTAGGACTATGTTTTTATTCCTGAGGCGGAGATCAATAGGAAAGATGTTTGGAAGTCGGGACTTCAGTACGATTCCCAGTCCAAGCGGAGAATGAGAACGTGATCCTCGCCCAGATTCAGGGTGAATAAGACATATTGACGTTTGGTCTCTATATCATGAAAAGGTTCGGTAAATCCGGAAACTCGGCTGGAATGATAGGTTTCCGCCTTATGACGGATGAAGAACGGTTTCCAAGCGTAATTATTCCCTACCTCGGTGAGTAACCTTGTCCAAGGTAGATCGTAAGCTTCTCTCTTAAATGTAGGAGTTATCTGATATCCGTGCATATCACAGACCAAAACGGAAGTGGTTTCCAGCGGAAGTCTGTCCAAAACACCGCTCAATGCCTCTGCCATCGACTCTTCGGAAGAAGTTTCCAGATCCTTGAATAAGTCCACAAATTGATCCAAGAAAGACTGCTCTTTTCTGAGATTTTCTAGGATCTCCAAGAACCTAAGTCCGGAGAATTTTTCGAGCGATGTTTTGAGCGTCTTATTAAAACGTTTTTTGTCCTGAAAATCGAGAGTAGGACGAGAGAAATAAAAACCCTGTAAAAGATTGGCTCCCATGGAAAGAGCAAGATACAGCTCATCTTCGTTCTCTACTCCTTCGAATAAAAGTTGAGAACCCAGCCTTTGGGACATTTCCGAGATCGCGGAGAGAACATTTTTGAAAGAACGTCTATTCAAACTTTCTCTCATAATTTTTATGTCCACTTTCATAATATCCGGATGGATATAACCGATCCTTTCCAAATTGGAAAAACCGACCCCAAGATCGTCGACCGCGATCTTGATCCCTCTTTCTCTAAATAGGCTGACGATATATAAAAGTTTTTCGATATTTCCTTCGAACTTATCTTCCGTGATCTCCAAAACTAGATCGTTCGGGTTAATATCGTATTTATCTATCAGATGAAGAATATGAAGACGTTTGATATCCAACACTTCTCCCGTGTAGACCATGGAGAGAAAATTGGGCATCATGTTCAGGAAAATTTTAGTCTTGAGACCGGTTTCCTTCACATGTTTGATCGCTTTTTCACGAATGATTCGATCTATATGGACTAAACGTACGGTATCCGTATCCGGATTATGAAAATGATAACCTAAGGAATGGTATTCGTTGGACTCGGGAGAAAATACTCTGCCCAAAACCTCGTAACCTATAATATTACGATTTCCGACGTCTAAGATCGGCTGGTAATGAGGGGTATAATAACCTTCGCCCAGAGATAGAATTTGTTGGGACTCGTATTCGGCGAGCATGCAGATTCCTTCACTACTAGAATCCGGTTGAAGTTTACACACAAGCATATTTCCCTGAAACAGTGTTAGGAATGAAGAGGAAAGCTTGGAAAATTCCCTTTTTTTCTTACCCTTTTTCCGGATAATGGCAAATTATTTGTTTTCTTTTGTTACAAAGCCCCGTCTCAAACGAGTTTTTATGCGAGAGAAAATAACCGACTAATCGTCATTAAATGAACCATCCATGAAAGAACATTTAAGCTCCATTCTTCATCCTTCCACATTAGAACCTTTGTTTGGAAAATATTTCGGTCCTGTACAAATCGATAATTCCAAAGAATACAACGCAGGACTTTTTGCCAGATTCAGATCCGTAGATTCAGTGCTCGTAGATATTTTAAGCGAAAAAATCTTTTTAGAACTCAGGATCTATGCGAGCAAATTTAGATCGGGAGCAAATCTTTTACTCTGGAATAGAGAGACCGGGAACCTGCAGGAGATCTCTCTTTTAGAGAATGGCGCTTCTTCTTTTATCCACCAGGGAAGTTTTAAGAACGGTTATTGGAGTTTCACTAAATCCGACAAAAGATTCAATTTCAGGCTGGATGATAATATTCGCCAAGGTTATACACATTCCGCGATTTGGGAAAAAAATCTGAACTTTCAATTGGATGCTTTGGCTTATACGGGAGAGAAGAATAAGGGCAGCTGGTTCACTCAAATTTCTCCTTCCGGCAAAGATTGGGTCTTTAAAAATCATTCTCCCGATCTAAGGGTAGAAGGACAACTCTCTTGGAACGATCTATCCGTTTCTTTGGAGAATGGACTTTTGTCTTATACTGTCGGAAAAGGGTACGGGCCGGAAGTATTCCCATTGGAAAATAGGATCTATCTGAACGTTTCTACGAAGAAGAAGGTCCATCTTTATTTAGAAGATGAGATCCTAGTTTGGACCAATGGAGAAGTTTCGGATCTTGGGAGTGCAGTCTGGACCGGGAACGGAAAACGTAAGATTGTCCGAGATCAAAATTCGAAATTAGAGCTGGAGCTAGAACCTGAGATAGAGGCAAGCTTCTCCCGTCCCAAAAACCTGGGAACCGAAAAGTTTATAAAAACATTATATACGGTTTCCGGATGGATCAAGACTAAATCCAAAAAGGAAAAAATCTCGGACGGGATCGCAATTTTAGAAAAGACCGAAAGAACTTAGGATTTCCACGCCAAGGCGAAAAGTTAAGAAGCGATTAGAAGATCTAAAACGGTTTTACCGTCCATTTCGCCTGTGATCGGGTTCATCGCTCTTTCGGGGTGAGGCATCATACCTGCCACTTTAAAATCGGGAGAACAGATCCCTGCGATATCGTCCAAACTTCCGTTCGGGTTGTCTCCCGCATACAGAAATAAAATCCGACCTTCGTCCTTTAATTGTTTGCGGATCTCTTCGGAAGCGAAGTAACATCCGTCTCCATGAGCCACCGGAACTCTGAGGATCTTATCATCGGGCAGACTACCGCTTATCTTATTCGCGTTAGACGCTTTTTTAAGACCGATCGTCCTACATACATACTTTAAATTTCTATTACGTATTAACGCACCGGGAAGATAACCCGCTTCCGCTAATATTTGGAATCCGTTGCAGATCCCGAATAATTTTCCTCCGCGATCGGTATGTTCTTTTACCGATTTCATGACGGGAGAAAACGGAGCCATTGCTCCGGATCTCAAATAATCTCCGTAAGAAAATCCCCCAGGGAGAATGACCAGATCGTATTTTTCGGAGAATTGGTCCTTATGCCAGATCTTATCTACTTTCGCGGAATAAAACTCGGAAAGGACTCTTACGATATCATTATCACAATTAGAACCGGGAAAAGTGACTACAGCCGCTTTCATTCCGTTACGATCTCCGAACGATACGTTTCAATCACATGATTTACTAAAAGTTTTTCGCAGAGATTGGCTACCGTCTTCTTTGCTGTTTCCAGATCCGGAGAATCCAATTTGACCTCGATATATTTTCCGACTCTTACGTCTTGGACCGATTTTTCACCCAGTTCCTGGAGTGTGGACTTCACAGTGTTCCCTTGAGGATCGAGAACGGATTCTTTTAGAGTTACGTTGATTCTTGCGATAAACATTTTAATAGTCGGTCCTGTATTTCCTTATATGCCTCTTGCAATTCCATAATCAGACTTTCCGGAAGATCCGGAGGAGGAGGAACCTTGTTCCAGCCCGATTTTTCCAGATAATTCCTTAAGATCTGTTTGTCCATGCTGGGCGGAGTAGTCCCGATAACATAGGCACTTTCAGCCCAATACCGAGAAGAATCCGGAGTCAAAATTTCGTCGATCAGGATGACTTTATCGTCCAAAATCCCGAATTCAAATTTGGTATCGCAGAGCAAAATCCCAGCCCTAGCTACCAGTTCAGCGGCCCTGGTATAGATGGAAATCGATTTTTCCTTCAAAATTGAGAAGAGTTCGGATCCGATCTCGTTTTTCATTCTCTCTTCGGAGATATTCTCGTCATGGCCCGTATCGTTTTTGATCGCAGGAGTAAAACAAGGCTCCGGCAGTTTTTGGGACTCTTGCAGACCGGGAGGAAGTTTTTTAAAAGCCAGTGTTCCGTCCTGTTTGTATTCTTTCCAACCGGAACCGGAAAGATAACCGCGGACCACACATTCGAAATCGATCCGTTTGCATTTTTTTACAAGCACAGACCGATCCTTTAGATCAGGATGATCTTTAAAAGGAGGTGGAAACTTAGAAACATCGGTCTCAATAATATGATTCGGAATATCCTTAAAGTAGGAAAACCATTCTGCGGAGATCTTATTTAAAACTTTTCCCTTGCCGGGAACGATCTGGCGAAAAACCACATCGAATGCGGAAATCCTATCCGTAGAAGATAATATCAGGGAATTTCCTAAATCGTATACGTCTCTAACTTTGCCTATATAAGAAGGCTTGGGGAGTTCACTCATCCTTGGATAACCATGAGAGCGATATCATCGTCGTGGGTCATATTTCCCGAATGTGCTAGTATTTTTTCCAAAGAAAAATTTAATATGTCTTCCTTGGATTCCACGGCTTCTTTCAGGATCTTTTTCAGACTTTCTTCGCCCAAAATATTATAGTTCTCATCCGTTATTTCAGTGGCCCCATCCGTGTAAAGTAATAGAGAAGTGCCTTTTTCCAGGACCACGGACCTGAACTCATCCTCCGTTCCAAGCTCAATCGGAATAATAAGAGGTCCCATGCCTGGCAATTCTTCTACATTGCCGTTATTGTACAATAACGGAGGTGGATGACCTCCATTGGCATATTCGAAATTGCCTTTTTTATCTAAGATACCGTAAAAGAATGTGATGGAAAAATCCTCCGGCAGGATCTTTTCCAATTGTTGTCGAAGAGTTTTAACTTTTTCCACAAGAGTATTACTTCTTCCTAAATTAGAAACCTGCATCTTTACCATTGCGGAAAGAAGGGCGGCCGATGGACCATGGCCGGAACAATCCGCGATAAACACATGAAGTTTATCTTCTTCTATCCATGCGTCGATGAAATCGCCACCGATCTGCATCAAAGGATGAAAGACTGAATTTACACTAAAGCCGTTCCACTCTAATTGTTTTTCGGGTACGAGTTCTTGCTGCACCCTTCTCGCCATGACCAGTTCCTTTTCGTACTTCTTCTTTTGGTGCAAAAGTTCGTCCTGAAGATTTTTGATCCGGATAAACGCTCTGATCTTTGCGACTAATTCTTTCGGTTGAAAAGGTTTATGAAGAAAGTCGTCTCCACCGTGGGTGATCGCCTCGTCGAATCCCAATTCTCTGTTATAAGCTGTGATGAATAATATAGGAAGAAGATTGAATCTATCTATCTCTCGGAGCTCTTTACAGAAAGAAAATCCGTCCTGGCCGGGCATACTCACGTCCAGAAGAAGTATGTCCACCTGATTGGTTGCGAGAAGTGTGCGAGCTTCTTCCGTATTCATCGCAGTTAAAACTTGGAAGCCCAGAGGTTTTAAAGTATGAACCAGAAGTTTAAGATTAATATCCGAATCATCGACCGCAAGGATGGAATAGTCGGAATAATTCAATTGGCTCTCTTGCTTCTCTCTATCCACGATCCTTTCCTATCATTACAAAATTCGTATTTTATTAAATTGAGCAAATTTTTCAATCAGACAATTCTTCTCGGACCGCTTTGATCTTATCCAAACGGTAGACTAACCTGTATAAGATCAGAAAAAGTAGGTGATAGGCCAAAATCCCTAACCAAAAAGAGATCCTCATATCGGGATCCATTCCCTTCTTTCCCAATACGGAAGAAGGGTGATTTCCAGGATTATCCATCCAACGAATGGCTCCCCAGGTTAAGATTGCGTTCACACTGCAGAACAAACTTAAAAAAGCGGAGAAGATATACTTTTTCGTTTGGTCCAGGACCAAAAACCGTAATAGAAAATACGCCACAAGGCTGAGCACTAAAACGAAAAAAGAATTTAAACGAGCGTCAGTCGTATCCCAAGGAGTTCCCCAAGCCAAGTATGCCCAGATCGGTCCGGAGAATAGAACACCGATCGCAAACAAAAGGGAGATCTTATTTGCGGAAAGGGAAAGTGTATCCCAGGTTCGATTTTTGGTCACCAAATAAGCGACCGCACAAATGGAAGAAATTCCGGGACCATACAACGCAACCCAAGCGACTGGCACATGAAAATAAAAAATCCTGTGAGAAATTCCCTGCTCTAAGATCACATTGGGATAATATAAACCCAGAAGCACCGCAAACGGAAAAATCGATAAAAACAAAAGAGAGAGTATCCAGTCCCAGGCGGGATGCAGGAGGCGAATATTCATACGCTTGGAAGTGTGCAGGTATCCGCAAATTGTATCAAGAATAATCCTATTCGTCGGAAGTCATTTCTACCAGAAGTGCACCCATAGATCCGTAAAAAACTGCGAACGCCAAAATTAGAGAAAAAGAACCGACCAAGGCGGAAAAAGGTTGGGAGATAAATTTTCTCTCCGCTTCCATTCCATACAAAAATACCGGAATTGAAAGAGGTACGAGCAGCAACGGTAGAAGGATCTCTTTCAAACGGGAAGATAAACTGATATGGGAAAGACAAACTCCCAAGAAAGAAAGGCATAATAGACCGGGAAAGAAAAATACGATCTGTCTTCCGAATTCGTTTATATCCGCGGGAAACGAGGAAAACATCAATGCGAAAAGCCCCATCAAATAGATCGCGGCTGCAGCCAATGCGATGAACACTAAGATCGATTTAGAAAAATATAAAACCCAAGGAGAAATGAATAGTCTACTTGCGGTTCCCCCACCCGCTTCTCTTTCTTCCCAGGTGAATTGCCCGACTAATACGAATGAGGCGACAAATAGTATTGCCCATTTTAATCCGATGAGCGCGATCAGATCTATTTTTCCGTTCCTTTCCAATGCATAATGGAATAAAAACACCATCGCGGAAACTAAAACGAGTAATGATAAGATCCCATTACTTGCTTTTCCCAATAGACGGAACTCTTTTCTGATCAGAGCTAAGATCGCTTTCATTTGGAATTTTCTCCCAATTCCAAAAGTCTAAATTTTGCATTTAAACTAAAATTAGGATCGTGGGTCACCATGATAATGGAAGAAGTATCCAACACATTCTCTAAAACGGCTCTTGCCTTGGATTCTCCCTCGCTGTCCAAAGCGGTCAACGGTTCGTCCAAAAGATAGAGATCCACGTTAGGCAAAAGAGCACGGACAAGTGCCGCTTTCTGTTTCATTCCCCGCGAAAAAGAAGAAACAGGGTCCTTTCTTCTTTGCCAAAGACGAAAATCTTTCAGCCAGGAAACGATCTGGTCTTCGGGACGGCAATCTCCCGCGATACCTCTGAAATATTCCAGATTTTCTTCCAGACTTAAGGTAGTATATAAACCCAGATCATGCCCCAGGTAAGAAAGTTTAGGCGAAAAAGAAGGGAATTTGATCCGGTCCTTGAATTTATCGTGTTGCAAAATGGACTTGAGAAGCGTGGTCTTTCCGGAGCCGTTCATTCCTCTCACAAATAAAACCTCGTTCGGAAAAACGGAGAAGGAAACGTTCTTTAAAACCGATTTTCGTCCGATACTGTACGATAGGCCGGAACATTCCAATACTGGGATCGATGTTTGCGATGAGACCAATGAGGACAATTTCCCTTTTAAAAGAGTATTTACAAGGCTTAAATTTTGCCAAGCCACTCTGCATATTGCTGTTCTTGATCTTTCCCAATATCGCTTACGCACAATTCAAGATCGGAGACTCGGAGTACGCAGGGATACTCTGGGGAGAGAATGATTTTTTAGATCCTGAGTTTTACCAAGACGGGAGCCTGGCCCGCTCCGAACAGGACTTTATAGTGGCAGCCGGCAGACATTGGAAAGGAGCCCCCCCTCCTTCCAAAGCAAGTTTTGAATACGAAGGCAAACAGATCACAAATTGCGGGATCTTTAACAATGAAGCAGTTGGGTTATTACAGTCCGCAGATCCTAAAAAAAGAGAGAAGGCGATCTCCATGTTGGAAGCCGGGATGAGATTCGATCCTTCCTTCTTCGCCTTCAGATACAATTTAGGAAGAGCCTATCATATAGAAAAAAAATACCAAAAAGCGATATTCCAATACGAGTACGCGATCGCGGAAGTCCCTAAATATTACAGAACTTATTTACATTTGGGAGTCCTTTACGAACTTCTAAACGAACAGATCCAAGCAGTCATATATTATAAAAAAGCGGTGGAGCTGAACCAGTTCCAAACGGAGGCCTTGGTGCTTCTTGCGGAACATTATATCAAAACCGATCTGAAAAATAGGGCCCAGATTTATATTAAAAAAGCGTTATCCATAGACCAGAATAGCCCCGATGCTAAGCTCGGTTTAGCCCGCCTGGAGATTATGGGAGGAAGAGATTACTACGCGTATAAGATCTTCCGGAACACGGATCTTTACGACGACCAAGGGAAGAAGCGACCTTATAATAAAAAATTCCATTTCTACTTCGCGGAAACAGCAAGTAAGATAGGCGATTATGTCACGGCCGCAAAAGAATATGAAGAGTTGCTAAAATACCCAAACGACCCTTTTTTTACGGAATTCTCCCTGAAAATTATAGAAAGAAGAAGGGACCTGGCAAAAAGGTTCGCGGAAATCAAGGCCGCAGACGAGGAAGCGGAGAAGGAAGAAGGGCAATAACCTAAACCCGAAAAAGACTTGGCAAACCGAAAGAATTCGTCCAATCTTACGGACGGAGGATCCAATGAAAAACCAAACCAGGCTTTTCGCTTTGGCGACCCTCTTCTTCTTCGTTCCGTTATTGGCCCAACAAAAACAAAAGGTCAACGAGGCGGACGTATTTCAGGACGAAACCAGCGAGTACACCAAGTCCCTGAAAAAGATCATCGTAGGTCTGGAAACAACGATCAGCGAGAGATTAAAAGACTTGGAGCGCAAACACGATATCCTCGTGGTCCTGATGCCGAAGTATGAGAAACGCCAAACCATTGTCACGGAAGACATTCCTTTCCAAGTTGAAGACGGTTACGAGAGTAATTTGCTCAAGTACATCACATTCCAATTCAACGGTGGGAAGGTATCCGATATCACTCTAGCATCCGAAAGTAAGAGGATCTACTACGAGGTGATGTTCGAGAATAAGAAAATCGTCTTCAAACCGGCAGATTTAAAATCGAGCGAGGTCACCCACGAAGTTTTCGAAGCAACCGAAGTGACTAGACTCAACGAGATGTCTCTCGAAAACCAGATCAAAGCTCTCAGATTGTTAGAAGCAAGTCTTCGTTCTTCCATTTATCGGATAGACATTCTGTTAGCTTTGTATAAGGACAAAAAAGACCGCAAAAACTTGTATCATATCGAGTTCTAAAAAACTCTTCGATCTAGTTTTGTTGGAACCCCGAGGCGATATCAGCCTTGGGGTTTTTTATTTGAGATACTCTTTATTATAAAACTAAGATCCAATGGACCGTAGAGTAAAAGATCCCGCCGATTATCGCAGAAGATGCCGAGAATCGGAGTAAACCCGGAATGAATCCATCTGCAGTCTGGAATCGATCCCATAACCCGAGTCTCCTTTGCAATTTTCTTTCCTTACCGGGAGTCAGTTTAGGATAATCTTTCACCGGTACGGATGCTTTCGGAGCGGGCTCCACTTTTGCTTTTTTGTCCAAAGTCCAATTCAGGATCTTAGCTTCCACATTAAGTAACTCTTCCAAGGAAGTATAACGTAATTGCGACAAAGAGTTATACGTGAGATCTATCCAAGAGTCCACGACTTTTAACCATTCGTTCATATTTTCCCGTGTTGGAGGTACAAAGCCGAATTTCCCCAGTCCGGAGGCCCAAGAATCCACTCCCAAACGTTCTAAAAGTACAGAATCCAATTCTATTTTTTCCGCGTTTCTGAAAACGATCTCTAAAGCATTAAAAAGTTCGGTACCTGCTTTAACTAATCGATCCAATTCTCTGGAACTCACATCTCTATCCGCAGTCACAACTGCATACACGTTGTTCAACAATCCTCGAGCATCGTCCACATCCGTTCTAGAATGATCCGCATAATGTAATACTTCCAATAGTCCGGATAAATATTCCGGCCAACCTTTTCCGATTTCCTTTGCTGCCTGAAAAAATGCCGAATGGCAAAGTTTATCGTGTTCAGAAACTTTTCCCAAAACCTGTTCGTATTCTTCCCGAATCGATTCGATTACCTTAGGCAATTCTCTCTTTCTAATTTCGTTCCCTCGAAATCGAATGATCCCATCCGGCGGCACTAAAAATCCGTCTTTTAATGCGGAGAGTAACCCAAGTTCTCTTTCCAAATTCCTTAACTTTTCCAAATCTTCGGATAAGCTAGGAGGATATAATTCTCCCAAAGTTTTGGAAAGGGACTCGATCTTGTGATCCAAAAAATTTTCCGGCTTCTCCGCATAAAGGGTAAAGGAACGTCCTAGATACGCTCCTCGGTATTTACTATTCAAATATTCTTGTTGGTATTCCTCATCCAGCTTTCCAAGCAACCCTTCGTCGTTGGATACTTCTTCCGGAAAATTTAGAAGAAGTTTTTTCATAAAATTTGCCTTCAATTCTTCCGGATTGTCGAAGATCACCCAGCTTTCCCTATCATCCAGTTTCGCAGGGATATATCTTCTTTTAGCGTTATTCTCCCGCTCATGATTATAAGGATGTGTTGCCCACATCTTGGGAGGTTGTGCAATATCTGTTGTAAAAACCCGATGTTCGCTCGGATTTGTGTCCGGAAGAATAGCCACTCTGCAAAAACCCGGATCGTTCAAAATTCTACCCATATGATCTATAGTACGTAAATGAACGTTGAAAATATTCGCAGTGGCCTTATACTCTTGCGCTTGTCTGTAAAAAAAGTTCTGAGCGCTATCCCAAGTAGAATCTGCTGCTTGCAATTTATGTAATGCATGGATCAAGGCATCGCTCCCGGTTACGGAGACGGCAACCAAATCCGCCTGGAACTCCATTTCTCTGGAAAGTGCATGCTGAGCGATGAGTACCAAATTGAAAATAGATTCCAAAGAGGCTCTCAAAGACCAAATTGCCAAACGCAAAATCCAAAAGATCCAGGCTAGCCTAGGATCCGTATAAGACCAACTTTTCAGGAAATCGTCTAAAGCATCCCGTCTTGCAATGATATGAGCGGCAATTTGCTGAGCGATATAAACCCAATTTCCTACCGCCATACTTTTTTGAGCAAAATGTCCGAATTCGTGGGCCAGCACCGCTTTGAGTTCACTGATCGTAAGCACATTCACAAGCCCGAGACCGATCTCCAAATTTTTTTTGGATGGGAAGAAAAAATTCAAAATGGATAGATCATAGAATACGCAAGCATTGACCCTTGAGGAAAGAAACACTCTATGAGGCCTAGGCGCCCCAGTTTCATCCGCTAATCTATAAAGGAATCGAAATAGTTTAGGTTCACTTTCTTCCTTTACCTCATATTCTTGGGAAATTTCTCCTTTCTTTACAAAGAACAATGCCTTAATCATAAAAAAAGCGATCATACCGGAAGCCAAGGCGGAAATAAAAGTAAATAGATTCGAATTTCGAGAATGGAGACCTTCCGAAACCAAATAAAAAGTGGCCCATGTAAACCAAGTAGCGATCGCAATATACACGATTGCGAATCCGACAAGACCGGCTACGGACAACCATAGATTTCTTTTCTGATTTTTAGTAGGGATCGTCAGATCATTCGGAACATTAAGCGGGTTTTCGGGATATACAAAATCCATAAATTCTCTTCCTGCCATTCATGTGATAGTATAACAAATAAAGCTCGGATTAACAAATTCCCGACAAAAGAATCGATTTTTTTTAGGATCAAAAATACTTTTTATTGAGAGTCTATCGGAATACGACTTAACTTCTCCAATTCTAAAACCCTAGAACAGAATTTTCCCGCCGATTTTACATTATGGGTCACCCAAAGAATGGTCACCCCCTCTTTCTTATTCAGCTCGGAGAGAGCTTGTAAAACCTGATGATTCAAGATAGGATCTAAGGCGGAAGTAGCCTCATCCAAACATAAAATTTTAGGACGACAAAGTAACGCGCGAAGAAGTGAAAATCTTTGTAATTCCCCTCCCGAAAAAAAAGAAGGAAGACGATTTCGATCCTTAGCTTCCAAGCCTAAGAGCGGAAGCCATTTTTCCAACAAAGACACGTATAGGTTTTCTTCTTTGAATAATTGTAAAGGTTCTCTTAAACTTTTTTCCAAGGTCCAAATGGGATTAAAACCCAAAACAGGATCTTGGAAGACCGGTTGTATCCATTTGGCAGGAACTTCTTGTTTGGATTTTCCGAATATCCGAATGCGGCCTGTTTTTTTCCAGGAGGATGGGAGCGGAAGGTCTAATATAAGTCGTAAGAGTGTGGACTTTCCGGAACCGGAACGGCCCAAAATTCCGAGAAATTCTCCTGCCTCAACTTGAAGGTTCACCCCCGACAAGTAGGTCCTTTCGGAAGAAGTGAGGGAAACTTCTTCCAGAACGATGATCGGTTCTTTTTTCTCGGACACGGATACCGGTTTAGTGCTTGCTTAGAATTCTGACAACCAATCCCTTAAAGACATGAGTTTGAAAATTACGGAAGTAGGACCAAGAGATGGACTCCAAAATGAAAAGTCGGAGGTCCCCACAAAAGATAAACTAGTTTATATTCAAAAACTGGTTGCAGCCGGCCTAAAACATATAGAGGCCACTTCTTTCGTAAAAAAAGAAAATATTCCACAATTGGGAGACGCAAAAGAACTCTCCGCCTCTTTGGATCTGAAAGGAGATGTTCACTTTAGCGCGCTCACTCCGAATCTTAAAGGTTACCAAGCTGCAACCTCTTCCGGATTTAAAGAAGTAGCGGTATTCACAGCCGCCTCGGAATCATTCACTAAAAAAAATATCAATCGTAGCATCCAAGAGTCCATAGATGGATTTAAGGAAATTTTTGCGGAAGCAAAAAAAGACGGGGTATTAGTAAGAGGTTATGTTTCTACAGTAATCGATTGTCCTTACGAAGGAAAAATCGATCCGAAAAAGGTTTTAGAAGTTTCTAAAATACTTTTGGACCAAGGAGCGTACGAGATCTCGCTGGGAGAAACAATCGGCACGGCAGTCCCCGCAGAAGTGGAAAATTTACTCAACATTCTTCTGAAAGAAATCCCTGCGAATAAATTGGCAGGACATTTTCATGATACCTATGGAATGGCGATCTCGAACGTCCAAAAATCCTATGAGTTAGGAATTCGATCCTTCGATTCTTCTTCCGGAGGACTCGGAGGTTGTCCGTATGCGAAAGGCGCATCCGGAAACTTGGCTACAGAGGATTTGGTTTACTTCTTCCATAAGTCGGGAATCCAAACCGGAATAGATCTCTCAAAATTATTAGAGGCTTCCGCATTTATGGAAGGGATCTTACAAAGAAAACTAGCTTCTCGTTCCTATATCGCATTAAGAGCAAAAGTGGCTTCTTAAAAAGAAGTCGCTCGGAACTAAACATGCCTCCTTCTACCCTGCCAAAAGAGAAAAACCTCAAAAAAAGTTTCGATCTTTTGTACAGAAATTATACCAAACCTGAATTCTTAGACTCCGATCCGTTATTTTTATGTTATCTTTACGAATCACAGGAAGACAGGGAATTCGTAGGACTGTTATCCGCGTTATTCGCCTATGGGAATGTGACCGCGATCCGGGGTTTTCTTTCAAGACTTTTGGAACCGATGGGTAAACGACCCAAAGAATATCTATTAAATCATGGAACCAAGATCTGGAAAAACAAATTAGGACCTTATCGTTTCCAAAAAGAGAAGGATATTCTTCTATTCTTACAAGCGATCCGATTGGCTTACTTGGAAATAGAAAGATCGGGGGAAAAATTTTTAGAATCCTGGTTTAGTCCGATCCATCCTAAAGATACAGGTTTAGAAAAAAGGATCTCCGGTTTTCAATCCAGGCTTTCCGAAATTTTACGTTCATTGGATCCGGGTTGGAAGTCCTACGGTTTGGGCTTTTTGATCGGGCTCGGAAATCCTAAATCGGCACATAAACGTTATTGTATGTTCTTACGATGGATGGTCCGTAAAGAAGAACCGGACCTGGGTTTGTACAAGAACATACAGGCATTCGAATTATTATTTCCTTTAGATACTCATATCAATCGTCTTTCTAATATTTTGGGAATTACGGAAAGAAGGACTTCCGATCTCAAAAAATCCAGAGAGGTCACCGATTATTTCCAAAAGTTTTATCCGGAAGATCCGTTGAGAATGGACTTTGCTCTTTGTAGGCTTGGGATCTTACGTAAATGTAAAAGTGTTTATATCGCCGAGCTATGTGAGTCTTGCGATTTGAAAAAAGTCTGTAGGATTTATGGGAAGAAAAAGAAGAGAGTTGGTACCGCCACGGAGAATTGAACTCCGGTTACCAGGATGAAAACCTGGTGTCCTAACCACTAGACGATGGCGGCGTTTAATTTAGCTCAAGCCTTGAGTCGTTTGGGATTCGAACCCAAGACCCTCTCATTAAAAGTGAGATGCTCTACCGACTGAGCTAACGACTCGAACGTAAGAACACGATATTTTTCGGCCCTCGCTGGTCAAACGAATTTCCAATAGTTTTTTACCAGTTTGGAGAAGTTTCTAAACGAAAAAAATATAGTCGCTTCTCTCCTGAAGCCCGCTTGCGAAGGCGAACTAGATGAAAATTTTTGTCCAATTTTAGAATCCGGAAGCGATCGTATCCTTTCTGTCCGGTCCGGTGGAGATCAAATCGATACGAACTCCTATCAATTTTTCCAAGGCACGGATATAGTCCTTACAAGTGGAAGGAAGTTTATCGAACTCTCCGATCCCGGTGATATCGGTTTTCCAACCGGGAAATTCTTCGTAAATCACCTTTACTTGATCTAGTCCTTGAGAAGGGAAACAATCCAGTTTTTTACCGTTCCTTTCGTAAGCAACTGCCACAGGAATTTTATCGTAAGCGGAAAGAACATCTATCTTAGTAAGTGCAATGGATGTAAGTCCGTTGATACGGACGGCATGTCTGAGTACTTCCGTATCGAACCAACCGCAGCGTCTAGGTCTTCCGGTAGTAGCGCCGTATTCCGCACCGAGAGTTCTGAGTTTTTCTCCTTCTTCTCCGTGAAGTTCCGTAGGAAAAGGACCTTCTCCCACTCTGGTGGTATAGGCTTTCGTAATTCCGATCACGTTTTTCAGATGATGGAATGCGATTCCGGATCCGATGAACGCTCCACCCGTTGTCGGATTGGAACTAGTCACATACGGATATGTACCAAAGTCCACATCCAATCCGGTTCCTTGTGCACCTTCCAAGAGAACTTTTTTACCGGCCTTCAATTGGGATTCCAAATAATACGGAGTATTTATAATATTCTTTTGGATCTTAGAATAAAATCTTTTTATATTCTCTAAAATTTCTTTGGTGGAGATCTCTTCTACATCATAGAGTTTAACGAGCTCTTTATTTTTTTCATCCACCAGATGTTGTAGTCTGGTCTCGAAATCGTTTTCGAGAAGATCCCCTACCCTAAGGCCGATCCTCATCATCTTATCTGCATAACAGATACCGATCCCTTTTTTAGTGGTACCGATCTTACGATCCGGAGCACAGGAACTTTCTCTAGCGGAATCAATGAGTCCATGGAATGGAAAAAGTAAGTGGCAAGCATCGCTGATCAAAAGTTTTTCATACACTGGAAAACCTTCCGCCTGAAGTTTGTCACATTCTTCTATAAAGAACATAGGATCTAAGACCACGCCGTTTCCGATCACACAGATGGTTTGGTCGTAGATGACTCCGGAAGGGACCAAATGAAAAACGTATTTTTTACCGTGAACCACCACTGTATGTCCAGCGTTGGCTCCGCCCTGGTAACGTACTATGATATCCGTATCTTTGGAAAGGTAATCGATTACTTTTGCTTTCCCTTCGTCCCCCCATTGGGTTCCGACCACTAATGTTGCGGGCATTGGATTATTCCTTCATTCCTGTTTCTTTTGTATATAATTTCAATTTTTGCATATAATTACAGTCGGTCCAATCGATTGACATGTCTCTTATTTGGATCTCCGCCAAAATTGCCTTTTACCGATTGGTCCAACACCGCTTCCAATGCATCTACATTGATCGCATATCCGCAGGCGTCTTTTTGGGTTCCGGAGAATAATTCGTACAAATGGTCGTAAGCTCCTCCGGTTAGAACAGGTTCCGAACTTCCGGAAACATACCCTTGGAAAACGAATCCGGTATAATATTCCAAATCCGGAATAAGAGTATAATCGGAACAGAATTCCACACCTGGAGTTTCGCCGAGTGAACCTATAATTTCCGCCGTTTCAGCGATAATCTTTTGGAAAGAATTAGAAAGTCCTAAAGAAGCGAATTTTTTGCTTAGATCTTCCTTATGAGAAACAAATCCCAAACACAAAGATTCTAAAACCGGAAATATCCTGGAAGCGTTTCGGCTTTCCAGAAAACGACTGATCTCCGGAAGATTCTTCCTATATAATAAAAACGACAATTGCCTTTTTTCAGCTCTGGAAAGTTCCAAAGACTCCAGAACGGAATGAAAAACCCCGACGTTACCGAGCACTACGGTTAATGGCGAACGCAGTTTAATTCCGGAGAATAATCCGGAAATCTCTTTCAAAATTCCTAAAATAGCCGGAGCACCGGAACCGCCTATATGTTCCGCGCCCACTTGTAGGATCTCCTTTCTAGAACCGCTTTTACGTCCGTAGTCCCTGAAAATTTTTCCCTGATAAAAAATACGTTGGTTTTCTTTGCGGTGCGCAAAACCTGCCATACCTTTTACAGCTTGGACGGTTAGATCAGCGCTGGGAGAGATCTCATTTCCATCGGAATCCCTGAATCGATATAGAGCAGAGGAGTCTTCCGCCGACATGGTAAGCAAAAAAGAAGATGAATAATCAAAAGAAGGTAAAAATACCTCAGAGTACTTGAATTCTTGGAGCTTGGAACTCAGGGAATTTAGAAGTTCCCTTCTTTCCGAACTCTCGTTCGGTCCGAAAAAATGAAATCCGTCCGGGATCCATTTTTTCTCACTAAACTCTGGAGGATTATGTGTCATCTGTTCTTTACGAAAAGCCCCAAAGAACAGTTCCTTTTGGCTAGGGTAGAATTCAAATCGTTTTTCCCAAAAAATAGAATGACAATAAGCCTTCCAAGGATAGAAAGTATTCTCCGGAAATCGTGTATCGAACCTTAAAGTTCGAGCTCTAAGCACCGAAACCAGATTAACCGCAAGACCTAAAGACAGAGACGTATCATGGCAGAAAAAGAACAATCCGTCGGAAGATGGCAGAAGGAATTCTTCGAGAACATTCACCTATTCAAAAGATCAGGGATGAGCGAAGAAGAGGCGAAAAAGATACTTCAGAAATTTCTTTATCTTTGTTCCGTTACTCCGATGCCTCCGGTCATGGATGTTTTTAAGGATCCGTCCTCTTTGGAAAGAATAGGTGTGTACACCCCGCCTGAAAAGAAAGCCAGAGAGTTCATGATCGAATTTCTTTCTCCCATCATGAAATTTTTTACGGTAGAAGGCATCGAAAACTTAAGCGCAGTAAAACCTTTGATCGGAAAATACCCGGTTACCTTGATTTCCAACCACCTCAGCCATTTGGACGCTCCTGCAATCTTCCAACTATTATATCATGCTTCGCCGGAAGGTAGAGAAGTCGCGGAACAATTGGTGTTTATCGCGGGACGATTGGCTTACGAACCTGATTTTACTAGGCTCGGACTCTATATGTTCGGAACTCTTTTGGTCTGCTCCAAAAGAGACATGGCGGATAACCCGAGTCTTTCCGATGTGATGACCAAAATTAATATGAGGGCCTTTAGACATTCTCAAAAACTGCAACAGGAAGGAAAGATCGCTGCCATCTTCCCGGAAGGAACCCGATCCAGGGACGGAAGACTGATGCCTTTTGTGGACACTGTCTATCACTATGTTGCGAATAAGGTTATTCTTCCCATTTCTTTGGAGAAGACGGACAAGATCCTTCCTACCACAAGTTTACTCTTCAACCAAGTAGCGGGTAAACTTACCATCGGCAAACCGGTATTAGTCGGGGAATTATCCAAAAAGGAAATGGCCCATTTCCCTAAAGATATAGAACATCTTCCTTTCCCGGAACATGGAGACAAAAAACAATTCCTGATCGATAATTTAGCTCTGCTTGTAGGACAAAATCTGAACAAACACCAACATGGTATTTATAGGAACTTGTATAGTGCGGATGCCAGGGACCAAAACAAACTGATCAAAGTCCCGAAAGAACCGAAAGAAAAAGTGGTAGTGATCGGAAACAGCAGTATGGGAATTGCGATAGCAACCGTATTGGCGAATAAAGATATCAGCGTTCTAGTCTATCATCCGGACCAAGAATACACATCTCAGTCCAATGCGGAAAGAAGGGATCTCAGAACGTATTCCCTTTATAAACTTCCTCCGAACCTGACATTCACCTCCGATCCGGAAGAATTAAAAACCGCAACCTTGTTTATCCAAGGGACCAATCCTTGGGAATTGCATACGATTTATCCGGATCTGCAACCTTATCTTTCTAAGAACAAGGCTCCATTTTTCAATATTATCAAAGGATTTACGAGTGCAGGTTTAATCCTGGACGATCTACAACACGGTTTAGGTATAGAAGACGACAGGATCGGAGTGATTTCCGGGGCTTCTTATCCGGATCAGATCATGGAAAGAAAAATTTCAGGATTCGAGATCGCGGCAGTGAACGAAAGTCTGATCCCTCGTATTCAAAAATTATTAACTACAGGTTATATTTTTCCGAGACCTGCGATCATTCCTACGGACGTAAAGGGAGTCCAGCTTGGCGGGGCGCTCAAAACAATTTACGCTTTGGTAATGGGAATTGTAGAAGGTTATTTCCAACAGACTCTGGGTGGGAATGTGGACAATTCACTCTTCCATCTTTCCAATCGTTTCTTTAACGAGATGGTAAAAGTGGGAGTGCAGATGGGAGGAAAACCGGAAACATTCCAAGGTCTATCCGGTTTGACCGACTTTATGTTATCTTGTTTCGGAACGGATGCAAAAGACAGAAAGACCGGATACGATATAGCAAACGGTCATCCTTCCGAAAAGATGTCTAACGGATTCTATGGATTGAAGGTAATGCCGAACCTAATGAAAATCGATCCAAACGAGGTCCCTATCATGTATGCCGCTTACGAGGTGGTCATCAATAAAAAAGACGTTCGTAAGGTGGCGGAAGGAATGGAAGAAAGACTTTCGAGAGTTTAATCTCTCGTCAGTCTTGCATTTTATCGTCCGTTTACGAAAATTTGTAGTAGTCCTTCTGCAAGCGCTTCTATCTCGGAGGCTCTTTCTTTCAGAAGTCGGAACGTTTTTTGTAATGCGATTTCCATTTCTTCTTTGGGAACTCCGAATGTAGTCAGGCCCAATTGTATGACCGTAGCCATCATTCTGAGTCTGTCAATTTTTCCGGAATACACCATTTCTTCCAAAAGGCTTTGAAATACTCCTCTGAAAGCCAAAGTACGGATCAAGTATTCTTGTTCGTCGAATTCAGGATTATATTTTTCGAATAAAGCTTTGCTTCTATGAGAACCGCGGTTCCCGATCATATCGGTAACACCTTGGGTCTTATACGCCGCCAAGTAAGTTTCCGCGATGGTAATTTTTTTCTGGCAAAGATAAAATTGTAATCCGACTTCCATTGCAAAAACCAAAGGAGGATCCATTTCGCCGACCAGACGTTCTGCGGTCTCACCCGCTTCGTTGAATACTTCGCTTGCGATCGCGAGGAGTATCTCTTCCTTATTCTTGAAAAAATGATATAAGCTTCCCGTAGTGATCTCTGCTTCCTCGATGATCCTACGAATGGTTGCCTTTTCATATCCTTCGCTTACGAAAAGTTTTCGGGATACTTCTAAAATTTTCCCCCGAACTCGATTGGACTGTTCTATTCTCTTCATTTGTTGACACCCTGCCTGAACCGAGTTCGCGAATAATATTTTTGAATCTCAAAAATATCCATACACTATTGTTCATTTCACAAAGAATCCCTTATGGGATACACTCGGTCCTTTTTATTTATATTCCTTCTCTAAACGTACACTATCGATAAGCATCTAATTTTAGGCTTCAATATCCTCCCCCCTTTTATGGCAGGATATTATATGTATTTAAGATTGCGTAATGCGCTTTATTAGCCTCGTATAATTTTTTGAACACGGAAAAATTCCGATCATAAACCGGTTTGTTCGCCGGATTCGGGATCCATCTTTGCTTACTAGGTATTAAATTTTTGATCTCTTCGAAAGAATGAATTTTACCTAATCCTAATGCAGCGATCGCTGCCGCTCCCGTTGCTCCTGCATTTTGAGGATGGTCGATAGTTTCTATCGTTTTGCCCGTAATATCCGCCAAGATCTGGCAAATGATAGGAGAACGTGCCACCCCGCCCACAAATCGGACGGTGGAAGAAGCAGGGACTTTAGCCTGAGATAATTCTAAGATCCAGCGTTTATGAAAGGAAATCCCTTCGATCACGGACCGGATCAGTTTTCTTTTTCCCGTATCCAGACCTATATTAAAAAACATTCCTCTTGCTGCAGGGTCTTCGAACGGACAACGGTTTCCATGCAGCCAAGGAGTGAAGATCACCCCGTCGCTTCCAGCGGGAGTATCCTTGATAGATTCGAATAAGAATGCGAAAAGGCTTTCGTGAACCGCATCCTCTCCTTCCGTTACATTCTTTTTTTCTAAATAAACATCTATCTCGTCCAGGGCAAGATGGTCCTTAACCCATTGCAGACATTTACCCGAGGTTTCCTGTTCTCCGAAATAATTATAATAACCCGCTCTAGCACCTACGATAGACGCTATCCTCGCATTGATATCCACAGTCCTTTTTTTAGTTACCGTAGAGACCCAACCGGAAGTTCCCGCATAAATATGAGTGTCACCTTCTTCTACCGCGCCGGCTCCGATACCGATCAGAGTGGCATCCCCTCCTCCGCCGAAAACCGCAGTTCCTTCTTTGAGCCCTAGTTCTTTTGCAGAAATCTCGGTCAGTCCGCCGATTAGGTCCGTGGATTGGATGAGATCGGGAAGATGTTCCGGACGGACTCCGAACATTTTACAGAGTCCCTTATGCCAACGGCTTTTTCCAGGACGAGAATCATATAAGAAAGTTGCAAACGCGGAATCCAAGGTCATGGTAGCTCTGCCGGTACATCTGGTAGTCAGATAATCTTTCACATCCAACCACTTATGGACTCTCGCAAATTTTTCGGCTTCTTTTGCCTCGACCCATTTATATTTCCATAATGGATCTTTTACACTTCCGGCAACCGCTCCGGTGATCTGTAAGGAACGAAGAAGTTTATAAGCATTTAAACCTTCTATCTTGATCCCATGCTCTATCCCTTTTTTCATTTCTTCGCCGGCTCTTTGGTCCATATAACTCATTGCCGGACGGACCGGTTTTAGATCCTTATCCACTAAAACGAGACCTTGCATTTGGGAACAAAAAGAGATCCCACGAATTTCAGCCGGATCGAGTTTGGATTCTTTTAAGACTTGGGCAGTGGTATCTCTCATAGAATTCCACCAATCTTGAGGGTCTTGTTCCACTCCTCCTCCCTCTAAAAGAGTGAGTCCGTATTCTTGGCTAGCGGAATGTACAAGAGTCAGTCTATTACCAATTTCAAATAGGCAAGTTTTGGTCCCGGTAGTTCCTATATCGTAAGCCAAAACATAGACTTTTGATTTCATGCAGTAGATCCTCCGAGGCCCAGCAGTGGCAATATGCCAGATGAGTGAGCGCTCACTCATCTGGAGAATGAAAAGGCCTCCCAAAAGGGCAATCCTTTTTTCTAGAATGTTTTCTAGAATAAGGAGGCGGTTATATACGATTGTCCTTTCGTGTCAACAGAATCGCGTCAGACGACCGCGACAGCGATGCGCAGGACTTTAGTCCGGGCTTTGCCCGGATGAGCGCGAATGCGCGAATCCGAAGCAGCGCGATCTCTCGCGAAGCGAGAGAGTCGCACTAACTCATCCAATAAAGAAATTATCTACCTATGATCCCTTCCGCTTCCGGTTTGAATCTATAGATATAGTAAGGTCCTCTACTTAAGATCGTACTATCTAATTGTAAAAAGACTTCGTTTAATGCACTACAAGTTAGATACATATATCCGTCCGGGGCATAGCTGAATCCATCGGGCCAACGAAAACTTGGATCCTTAAATAATGTGGTAATCTTCTTATCCGGATCAATCAGGTTCACCGCAGAATGCTCCGCATCGGTCACATAAATATTCCCACCTGTATCGATGCTGATACCGTCGCTCATTGTTTTTAAAGAATATTCTTCCACCTGCGCCGCTAATTGGGCTGCGGTTAGTGTAGAATCCCGTAAAACGGTGGTTTTAGCACGGTATAGTTCTCCAGAAGTGAAAGGAGCGAAATATAACCATTCTCTATTTTGGTCCAATGCTATGGAGTCCGCATTGAATATAATAGAAACCCCCGCCACTTGAAAGGGAGCTCCGTTCACAACAATCTCGTTTCTTTCCCCTACTACGGAAACATGGTCTTTTAGAAGCCTTCTTGCTTTTTTGGTTGCGATATCATAAACCACTAAACCAGGATCGGGGATCAAAGGACTTGTATCCGTAATAAAGATAGTCTCAGTTACCGTATCGATCTGCATATCATTGAGCAAAGAATCCTTAGGTGCGATCGAAACGGGGAATTCATACTCGTGGATCGTAGCTCCCGTTTCTATATCGAATGCGTAAACTTTCGGTCTTGTTAATCCTAAATTGCCGTAATCCAGGGTCCAGAGCCGATTCTTATCATCCACTCTCACCGATAGGACAGTGTTAAAATTTTTCTGGAAGTTCTGGTTCGGGAAAGGAAGAACCTGACCGTTCTTTAACTCCGCTACTTTGATCGGGGGAGATCCTTGAGGAAAGAAGGAGAAGAAGATCCTTCCGGAAGCGGAAGCGCTAATATTGCCGGGAGGACGATCCAATTGGATCACTTTTTCCAGGGAAGTATTCGGATATTTTGGTAACGTTGTCCTATCTTCTAAATTTCCTGTTTCACATTTTATAATGGTAGAAACCAATACAAAGACCAAAGCCCATTTTTTTAACATAAATTTTCTCCACTACCTCATATCATAAGGCAAAAAAGAAAACGGTCGTCCGCATTGTTTAAGTCGAACGTCCGAATTTAAGAAGTCGGTCCTTCTTTTAAAATCGAAACTTACAACTTTCTTATTTCTTAAAGTACTATCTCACACATACAACCTGTAGTAATGTAAAAAAGAACGGAATTATAGGACCGAATTACCTCGCACTTATATGCGTCTTACATTTCACGAAATCACTTATTCGCATAATATTTAAGTCGTTATAATTAGGAATGAAAATAGCGGGTACTTCTTATTCCAAAATTATAATTTGCTTGGAACTAGAACATACACCTCTTATACTGTCATTGTTACTTCCGAGCAAATATTGATGATTCCCTCGGACCTAAGTGATGCGAATTATTATCTTTCACTATTTAAATAAAAACGGGGCTTTCTATGCGTGAAAACCAGGTAAAAGTATACGGCTACAGATGGGTGATTCTTGGTCTATACGCGTTAATTACTGCGATTATCCAGATCCAATGGCTGACTTTTGCGCCGATTGCCAGAGAGGCTAAAGTATTTTACGATGTATCAAGCCTTCAGATAGATCTTCTCTCGCTAATATTCATGGGAGTATTCGTGTTAATGGCAATCCCCGCTTCTTATATCATAGATACTTACGGAATTCGGATCGGAGTAGGAGTGGGCGCGGCCCTTACCGGAATTTTCTCCTTAAGCAAAGGAGTATATGCAGATAATTTCAGCATAGTCATCGCATCTCAGATCGGTTTAGCGATTGCACAACCCTTCATATTAAACGCGGTCACAAAAGTAAGCGTACAATGGTTCCCGATTACGGAAAGAGCAACTGCAGTGGCGATCGGAACCTTGGCGCAATTTGTAGGTATTATTTTAGTAATGGCAATCACTCCTAGAATGTTGGGAGAAATAAATCCGAATCCTCAGGAGATCCCAGGTATACTTTTGAATTACGGAATGATAGCTTTGGTAGGAGCGATATTGTTTTTAGCATTTTTCAAGGAGAAGCCTCCTACGGCTCCGGATAGGGCAAATCTGCAGGATTCCAAATTTAAAGTATTCGAAGGTTTAAAACATATCTTAAGCCAAAAAGATATGAGAAAATCCCTTCTCCTATTCCTGATCGGTTTAGGAATATTTAATGCAGTCAGCACTTGTATAGATCAGATCTGCGAAACAAAACAACTGAACATGACTCAATCGGGAGAAATAGCCGGAATGATGCTTATGTCCGGAATTATCGCAGGCATTTTTGTTCCGTTAATTTCCGATAAAGTAGGCAAAAGGCAGCCCTTCCTTGTGATCTCTATGGCCGGATTTTTACCCGGAATGTTATTATTTTCCTTAGCCAATGATTACACCTTAGTGTTAACCGGAGCATTTTTAATCGGATTTTTTTTACTTGGGATCGGAGCGCCGATCGGATTCCAATACTGTGCGGAGATCACTTCTCCCGCTCCTGAATCTTCTTCGCAAGGGCTTTTACTCTGGATCGGTCAGATTTCAGGGATCTTCTTTATTTTAGGGCTGAACTTTTTAGGAATCGATCTATTCTTAAAAATATTCATAGGTCTTGGTGTGTTGAACCTAGCTTTGTCTTTTTTATTAAAAGAATCTCCTTTGATGTTAGGAGCAAAAATACAAGAGAATTCTCTCTCCAGAAAATAAACAAAAAAAGGTCCGTCGGAATTTCTCCGACGGACAGTTTAAGGTTTGCTATTCAATGGATCAAGTCGTCATTTAGATACGATCCGCTTTAAAGAATTTCGTTCCAAAAATTTTCGATAGTCTGCTACGCAGGCTTCAAGAGTCTACGAAGCAGTCTTTTATAATTTTTAGCGTTACGTCTTCCTCTAATCTGATCGGCGATCATATTCCAAATCAAAGAACCAGGAAGCCTAGGTTCTTTTCCTTCTCCCATCCTTCTGAACTGAAGACGGATCGCGGACATCTTAGAAAGTGAATTTAATGCAGGATTGGAAAGTTTCGGTATTTCAACGGAAACATTTTCTATTTTCCCGGAAAGTAATCCTTTTACGAACGTAGGATGGAATGCAAAAGGTGCTGCGATCCCTACTAGGTCCGCTTCTTTTGAAAGCACAGCTTCTTCCATTATCGATCTGCTTCTGAAACCACCTGTAACTAATAGCGGGGTCTTAGTGATCTCTTTCGCTTTTTTGGCAAATTCCAAGAAGTACGCTTCTCTTTTGTTTGTGCCAGTTCCTTGCATTGCAGGCGACTCATAATTCCCTCCGGAAATTTCCAGAAGATCCAAACCGATCGGCTCCAGCATTCTGATAACTTGGATGGAGTCTTCTTCCTGAAAACCCCCTCCTTGGAAGTCTGCGGAATTCAGTTTAACTCCGATTCCGAAATCGGATCGAACCGAAGATTTGATACCTTTTAATACTTCCAAAAGGAATCTGGCCCGATTCTCCAAAGAGCCGCCCCATTCATCTTTTCTAATATTACTGATAGGAGAAAGGAACTGATTCAATAAATATCCGTGAGCCGAATGGACTTCTACTCCGTTAAATCCCGCTTTTTCGGCTAGGACAGCGGCATCTACGAACTTTTGGATGAGGATTTCGATCTCTTCTCCTCTTAAGGCTCTGGGTACACCGAAAACTTTAGAGAACATTCTTCCCGGTATATGTACTTTTACGGGAGAAGGAGCGACGGGTGTTTCCGTAATAAAACCGAATGTTTGTCTGCCGGGATGATTGATCTGCATCCAAATTTTGGAACCGCCGGATTGTCCGATCTCCGCCCATCGTTTGATAGCAGAAAGATCCATATCTTTTCTTAAGATCACGTTGCCTGGACCGGTAAGTCCATTCACGTCCACCATTACGTTTCCGGTAAGAAGAAGTCCCGCACCTGATTGGGACCATCTTTCATAAAGTTTGAATAATTTTGGGCTAGGTAGAAATTCCTTATCCGAAAGACCTTCTTCCATAGAAGCCTTTACAATTCTGTTTTTGAGTATTTGGCCATTGGGAAGTTTCAGTTCGGAGGATATTCCTTCCTTAGATAATGCCTGGATCATAAAATTCTCACTCAAGTTATTTCCTACCATTCGGTATTTATTGGACGGACCCGGTCAATTAAAATTCCTACCGGTTGGTATTTATTTTTAGGAAATTTGGAGAATTCGTTTGACGAGCGAAGGAAAAATACGGAAACAGAGGGCAGGAATGAAACTGAGCAAAGCAAAACCTGGCTGGAAAAAAATGCCGGAGGAAGTCCGAAAGGAATCCATCCTTCAGGCGGCTATGCACTGTTTCTTTAGTAAGGGTTTCGAAAGGACCTCCGTTCAGGATATTGCGGATGCGGCAGGATTGACCAAAGGTGGGATCTATTTCCATTTCGAGAGCAAAGAGGAGATCAGAGACACTCTGATCCAAAATTTTCTATCTTGGGAAAGATTCGGGTTCGAAGATCCGGAAGTAATGGCCCTCCCTCCCCACCTCAGGCTGGTGGAATACTTAGAAAGACTCGCGAATCGTTTGGCGGTAGAAGGGAATTGTAGTCCACGTTTATTTGCGGAAGCCACCGCTTGCGGAGCGATGGAAAAAGAAATATTAAGTTTTTATGATTCTTTGGAAAAACTTTTCGCTAAGACAATTAGGGAATCACAGGAAATCGGCAAGATCCGAGTCGATCTTTCTCCCGAACTTTCTGCCAGGACATTACTTGCTCTTTTTGACGGACTACAGATCCAATCCGATATTTCCAATAAGAGGGCTCTGCAAACCGTAGGTAGAGAAATCCTGAAAGTATTCTTTAAATCTATGTTATTTCTTCCTCAGGAAAACTGCGAAATTTAAGGTTCGTTTTGAATCGAGGTCTTTCGAAAGGTTCAAACCTTGATCGGAAGATAAATGCTGACAAGTAAGAATGCTAAAGAGATCAAGATAGCCATCAGCGGTCTGATGATCCGATAGAATTTCCAAAGTCTTAATCTGAATTTTTGATTCTTCATCTCTATTTATTAGATAACAAATGAAGAATGCAGGACGGTCAATTTTCGGATTTTTTTTAGAGTCCCTCAAGTAAGGGATCTATACTCAAGGATTAGATTATTTTAATTCTTTATGTCTTTTTTTGATCCAGAGTCCGTAGATGATCCCGACGATAAATCCGGATACGATCACTATGATTAGAATTGGGTCCATACACTTCCCAGATTTATTTTGGATCTAGGTTTTGCAAGAGCTTACTTGGATTTGCTTGTGATGGAAGTGATTTGCAGGGAAACTCCTGCAACTTTTAAGTAAGTCCAATCAGTTGCTAAAGTAGGGGAAATATTTGTAGTCCCGATGGAACCTCCATCTCCAACAACTACCATTCTATTCAATTTAGTGCTGTAAGTTGCAGACATCCAGTCTTGATAAGGACTTGTGGTCCCACAGGCATCCAATGTATTTACTGTTGTCCAAGAAGTTCCTTGATTGGAAGAGTATGCCCATTTACAAGAATTTCCGAAACTATATATGTTTCCGGTCTCGTCACTTGCAAATCCATTAGGTCGATTATTTGCTCCAAAGCCAATGGCAACTGATGCAGGCCATACCCCACTCACGCTCATTCTAGAACTTACTGCAATGGAATCGGACTCTCTCATTCCAAAAACCAAAAGTGAATTTGCTCTAGATACAAAGAACTGGAATGAATATTGATCATATACTAAAGTATTAGGCGGAGCATATGTCAAAGATTCCAAAGCATTACCACCTCCGAATGGAGGGAAACCAGGCATATCGGAAGTAGAAGTACTCGGATTATATTCTAAGATTGCTGAATAAGACCCACCTTCTTGCGGGCAGTACAATGTATTATTATGAAACATCACTAAACATGATCCATTCGCTGTTCCATGTTCCGTTTCGGGGATGTCTTCCATTGCAGTCCAAGTTTTTCCATTCGTACTTTGGATCATATACAATTGGTCCGCACTACTATCGGAACCGAACTTAGGACCTGCCGCTATAAATTTTTTTACTCCACCTACCTTACCGTAAGAAATAGATCGTAGAGGTAAGTTTCCTTGAGATGGATAGCCACTATTATTCGGGCAGGGGATCCTCGTCCAAGTAGCACCGTCAGGACTGGTCCAAAGCCCGCAATTATTAGTCCGAGAGTCGAACTTTCCGGAAAGTGTTCCTACTGCCACAAACAATCCATTGCCGTACGTTACCGAGTATAAATTTCCCCCGGAACAATCCGGAAAAACGGAAGCGCTTGCAGTCCATTGGACTCCATCTTCACTTGCCCATAAGGAACAAAAAAGTCCTACTGCTAAAAACTCAGGACCGATATCGGATGTAGGTGAAAGCTGCTCGGATAATGTCAGGTCCAAGGAAAGGCCCACTAAGGACTGAGAAGCGTCTATATTCACTTCCTTTGCTTGGTTGCAATATAAGATCTGTAAGATACTGAGTAAGAGAACGAACCTTTTCATGTCTTGGGCCTTTTACTTAATAACAAATTGCCTAGAGATCTTTCCCTTCTTTTTTTGGGATATGGATCGTTCGATTATGTCGAATTTTTTAGGCTTTGTGTCAGATAGTTTAGGGTTCCAACTTATAATCAGGCTCGAGAATGCGAGGACAATGGCTGAATATTGTCCCTAAATAATGCCTTGCTAAGGAATGAAATAGCCATTCTCCCGCTGTATTTTGTACCTCTGCTGAGCCCACCTCTGAAAAACCTTTTTTCTGAAAAAGAGAATCGAGGCTCCAATCTTCTTCCCCAGGAATGACCTGCACTTTTAACATAGCATAGAAGGAACCTGAATCAGGATCGAATCTAAATACTAGAGATCTACCACCCAACGGATTTCGAATGGAAAAGGTCGCCCAATTTGCCTTGGGCCCGGATCCTACCGACTTTAAATCGTATAATTCGTACTGTAAATCTTTCTCATCTCCGAAAAATTCATGAAAAGCGGAACGGAATGCCTCTCCGAATTCTAATTGGGTCGGGAAATAAGAATCTTCCGAAGGATCCATAGAACTGATTCTTAGAAAGACGGAAACACCATCAAGTTTTTAGAGAAATAGATCCCTGGAAAAAAAAGGAGATAGTAGTTATTTTTGAAGATCTGACCGAAATAAAAAACATGAGCCGGAAAAAGATCCAAACTCATTTTTTGCGATTTTTTTCCCTGTTTATATGGACCGGAATTTTTATCTTATCCGGCTCGATCTTATCCAAGGATCTTTCCGGAATTTATAAAGAATCCGTGGTCCAAGATTTCGAAACAGAGATCTTCGGAGAAGATAACGTAAAAGCAAAACTAGGTCCTGATTTTAGTCCTGAAGTAAGGATCTCAACCGTGTTTAGGACTCCCGAAAGGGAATCCGAAAAATCTTTGTATGTGGAACTCAGCGCGGAAAAAAACCAATCTTTCCAGATCTTATTCAAGAAGGCATGGTCCTCTCAAGAATTCGTAAAAGAGTTCAAGTTCCATGTGTATGCAAACGACGGCGGAGGTTCTCTTTTTATTTTAGTCAGGGATTCCAGTTTGGATCAGAAAAAGATCCTGCTTACACACTTTAATTTTTCAGGTTGGAAGGTCCTTACTTTGGACATCACACGTAAAGTAAGGCAAGATGATCTTGTTACTCATAAAAATTCGGAGCTTGTATTTTTAGGATTTTTATACGAGGCTCCCTTTGAAAGAAAAAGAGGAACACGAGAAGTTTTCGTGATAGATGATATTTTAGCTAAGACAAGACCTAAATACCTTTTGTTCCCCGGCGAAAAAGCTTTGGTAAAATAATAGATCCCCCTCCGAAGCCCGCGGGTTAAATTTTAGAATTATCTAATATAGATCCGCAAGTCCCAAATCTTTTCTAGCCGGGTAAGAATTTCTTCTTCTTTCAAAATACTCCCAGTCCTGATTTTTCCAGGATTCTCGCAAATTCCGGTCCTCTTCTTTTAAAAAAGTTTCCGTAGAGATCGGTTGATTCGGTTGTAAAAATTCGGAAAGTGGGGGAAGAGGATTCTCTTTATATAAAATACATAATTTCTCCGCAAGCCTATATGTCCCGAGTAATCTTCCCAATTGGCTGTACCCTGCGATATGAGGAGTAAAGATCGAATTTTCCAAATCCACCATTTGTTCCGCAATTTTTCCTTTAGGAGGCTCCGGAGAAAACACATCCATCACTTTGTATAGGTCTTTTCTGTCCAAAATAGTTTGGAAGGTTTTCTCGGACAAGACTTCTCCTCTACTCGTGTTTAGAAGAAGTGTACCTTCTTTCAATTTGGAAACTTTATCTTTATCCAGCAAGTTCACAGTTGGATAAGGACCATCGAAAGTAAGAGGAACATGAAGACTAACTATTTGGCATTTTAATATCTCATCTATAGGTTGGGAACGATCCTTAATGAATGGATCGTTATAGATATGGGGGACTCTCTTTTCTTCTAAAATTTTTGCGAACTTCTTCCCTGTATTTCCGAAGCCGATGATACCTACATTTTTCTTTCTCAATTTTTCTTCCGAAAAAAAATGAAGTAGTGAGACCCAACAATATTCCGCAACGGAACCCGCGTTACTTCCCGGAGAATTGATGAAGACACGGGATTCTTTTTTCAGATCCGAAAAATTCACATGGTCCGTTCCGGAACTCACTGTCGCAAAAATTTTGACACTAGGGAACTTGAGGCAAGTTTCTCGATTTACCTTGAGCCTAGTGTTTGCGATCAAAATTGTAGGTTTAAATATTTCGATCTCTTCCGGAGATTTGGCAGGATACGATCTTATATCTAAGTTCCGGAAATAGGAGAAAATTTCCGAAGCACCAACGGTTCCTTCCGGATAAAAAAGAATAGGAAGAGACATGAAGGAATCATTTAAAAAAGGACCTGAATCGCCAATTTATTTTCCGTAAAAACTCTTGCCTTCTCGCACCCGATCAATAGCTTCAATGCTTTCCAACCGGTAAATATTTCAAATGTTAGAACGTTTAAAAGAAATCCCCCCCAAAATCTGGCTTTTTGCCTCTGGTTTTTTATTCCTTATCGTATTGATCGTATTCCTTCTCTGGGAACCCGGTTCAGTGGGTAGAGACTTCGGCTTTGACGGAGACGATTCTCCAGGTTTTACTGTGACCCAAAACGAGAACGGAGAATGGATCATCAATCCGGAGATCATGGCGACCTCTCGCGAATTGTATAAGGACGGAGAATGGTTAAGTTATGATGAGATCTTAAAATACGCCGCGAATGGAGAATTAGATCTGGTATCTTCTCTTTGGGAATTGAGAAGAAAATGTCCTACAGATTATACTCCGGAACAATGTAATGAAATAGTAAAAGCGTTTATCTTGGAACAATATCCGGGAGCGGATGGAGAAAGACTCGTCGGTTTGTTCAGAAAGTATCTTTCCTATGAGATCGTCTTAAGAGAGTTCGAGCAGCCTCGGGGAAAAAGCCAGGAAGAAATTTACGAAATCATAAAGAAAAAAAGAAGAGAGATCTTTTCCGACCAGGATGCAAAATTGATCTTCGGATTGGAAGAAGCGGAAAAGGATTTCCAATTCGGATATGACCAATTTTTAAACGAGGTCAAAAATCTTCCGGGAGACAAAAAACTTGCGAGATACGAAGAATATCGTAAGAGCGTTTACGGAAATTATTATAATACAATCAACAAAAGAGAGCCTAAGTTCAATAAATACGAAACCGAACTTTATTTTAAAGAAGCTGACCTCAACAAATTATCCGCCGCGGAAAAAGATCCTCAAGTGCGTGCAATTCGGGAAAAATATTTCGGAAAGGACGGAGCAGATCGGATTGAAAAAGTCCTAAAAGAAATTGAAACGGAAAAGAAGAAGGAAGAGCAAACCGCTCAAGAAGAACAAGCCTGGATAAAATCTCATCCAACAGCGAGACCGGAAGAGAAGGAAAAGGCCCTGAACGAGATCAGAGTTAAGATCCTAGGCCAAGAAGAAGCAGAGGCTTACGCGAGAAGAAAAGCCTTGGAAGAAGACCAACGACGATTGCAAGGTAAATGATCCGGTTTTCCAGAAATCCGATCCGCCCCTTTTTGTGCCTGATCGGGATTGCGTCCGGAATTCTTTTCGGAATGGAGCCCTTCGAGTTTTTTCCCGCAGGAGGGCTCTCGGCGTTCTGCACCTATATTCTATTTTTGGAATTAAGAAAATGGGAACTTAAGTCGGCGATCTTCTGGCTTTTGGGTCTTTCCCAGATCATTAATTTGATCGTATTTTATTGGATCCCATCCTCTATTTCCGCAATTTCTGGAGCGGGTGCTATAGTTTCTTGGACATTGTTTTTAGTGTATGGGATCTTCTCCCATTGCAAACTGATCGTTTTTTATTTGGGATGGAATTTTAGTTTATTCTTATATAATAAACACATTAACTCCCCGGACAAGACTACACTATTCGGCTGGGCGATTTTTCCTGTTTGGGGAGTTTTATCCGATCTAGCCATTCCTCAACTGTTTCCTTGGTACTGGGGAAATTTAGCGGAAGGGAATCTATCTTTTTCCCAAATCGCATCTTGGACAGGTATATTCGGAGTGGGATTTTTTCTACTCTTAGGAAGTTCTTCCTTAACATTGTTTAGGAACAATTCTTTAAAACAGTACGGGATCGTAGGCATTCTCATTTTTGGAATTGTTTGGACCTTGGGAAGTTTTCGACTCTATTCCGCTCCGGATTATAGTGTTCCGAATTCCACTCCTGCGATCGAGAACGATGTCCTAAAACTTTCGGGAGTCTTAATACAACCGAATACATCGCCGGGCAAAAGGGAACTGGCCGAAAATCCTGAATTCGTAGGACAGACAATCAGTACTAGCCTAGAGTTAGGCCTTCGCTCTTCTTTGGGAACCTCTCCTCCTCCCGATCTTTTATTTTTGCCGGAGTCCGCAGTCCCGTTTCATGGAACCATACCGAACGAAAATTCGGTACAAGGAGTATATTCGTCCACATTCCACGGGGCCCTAATGTATCTAACGTACAAAACCGGCGCCGATATTTTATACAATGAGCTGAATCGATTCCCGGAAGGTTTAAAAAACCAGGTTACACTTCTTTCGTCTTCCAATGGAGAAGTGATCCGTTATGACAAACGAAGATTACTCGCTTTCGGGGAATATATTCCTTTCGAATCGACGTTTCCATTTTTAAGAAAGCTGTTTAAGGAAACATCCTTTTATATCACAGGAGGAGATCCTAGACCATTGATCGGAAATCGCTCCTTAAAAAGAGAAAGAGTTCCCTCCTTTCCAACGGAAGAAGAAACTCCTTTGATCCAAAATCCCGATCATTTCCGTCCAATTTTAACAGGCTCCGGCAAAGTGGAGAAAGTTTCCTACCAGATCCTACCTTTGATCTGTTACGAAGCGATGTTTTCTTATCTTGTCAGAGACTCCCTAAAATTCGCATCCAAGGATACATTTACGTTTTTTGTAAATCCGACAAATGATTCCTGGTTCTCTTCCGAGGTAGAAGCTTGGCAACATGGAGGAGCTGTCCGATTTAGAGCGATAGAATTCGGACTTACTCTGGTGCGTCCAGCGGTCACAGGAATTTCATTCGCAGTGGATCCGTATGGCAGAAGTTTAAACCATCCGACCAGATACGGAGAAAAGGATACAAGGTCCTTTTTACTTCCCGCAACAAAATTGAAAGAAGGTGGAAATACCTTCTATTCGGAATGGGGAAATCTTCCATTTTATCTATATACTATTTTATTATTCACGTTATTCTTCTTTGTCGGAAAGAAGGTATCTTTCAAAATTAGCGGTTAACTTCCAGGGGGATCATTGTTAGAACACACATTCTGCCATCTCCCCGGAATCGACGTGATCGAAGAAGGAAAACTCTGGGACCAAGGAATTCTTTATTGGGAACAATTCAGAGAAATACTTAAAGAAAAAGTAAAGTCCCCTTCAGACATGCATTCCAGATTACTTTTGGACTCTCTGGATTTTTCCAGAAAGGAAATGGACAGAAAGAACTGGGACTATTTTTTCTTTGCCCTACCCAACCAACAAAAATGGAGATTATTCCCGATTATTCGAGATAATCTTCTCTACTTGGACATTGAAACCTCCGGATTAGGCAGTGGGGATTTTGTTACCGTTGTGGGGACCTACGACGGTAACAATTTCAAAACATATTTACGAGGAAGGAATATGGATGATTTTCCGGAAGAACTTTCTTCGTCCCAGGTTTTTGTGACTTATAACGGAGCTGCATTCGATGTCCCTTTTTTAGAAAAAGAATTCGGAAGAAAATTTAGGAACCGCCATTTGGATATAATGTACATCCTTCGCAGCCTCGGGATCAAAGGTGGTCTGAAAGGATGTGAAAAAGCTTTAGGGATCAAAAGAGATCTTCCTTACGAAGTAAACGGTGCGGATGCAGTACGATTATGGTGGCAGTATGTTCAGTACGACGACCAAGACGCGTTAGACCTTCTTTTGAAATATAATAGAGAAGATGTGATCAATCTGGAACTTTTGTTTATCAAGGCTTACAACTTGAAGATCAAAGAAACACGCTTTTTCGGAGAAGTGATCCCCGAGGTTTGAGACACAAAGGCTAAGAGAGACATAGAGATGGTTCACACAGAGGCACTAAGACACGGAGTATAGTTAAGAGTAATTTATTGAAGAACCTCTCTGTGCGAAAAAACACTGCGACTCCTCTAACTCTGTGACTCTTGACCAGCAATCCAGCGGTATGTCTCGTAAGGCGGTTCGGTTTCTATAATTTCCACCCAGCCCTTATCTATAAACTTACGGACCATAGAATGTAAGATCGCCATCGCAGTATTATAATATCCTGAATTAGCCACCTTCTCTCCCATCGCTTCTAAAGTTAAAGCGGAAAGATCGTATTCTTTCTCCTTAAGTCTGCGGATCACACCTCTTTCCAAGATCTGTAACGTTTTATGTAGAAGTTTAATTGCCTTTTGAGGGGACTGCGGTTCCGGTCCATGGGCCGGCAATAACCTGCGAATGCTCATCTTAGAGATCCTCTCTAAAGAACGATAGTATTCTTCCAGATTCCCGTCTATCTCCGCGTAAATAGAGGAGATATTTTGTAAGACCAAATCTCCTGTGAAAAATATATTCTCTTCCAGGATATAAGGAGTGAGGTGCCAAAGATTATGACCCGGAGTATGTAGGAATCCGATATCTCTCCCGCCTGCATGGATCACGTCCCCTTCGACTAATTCTATATCGAATTTTAAGATAGGATCGATACGAGTTCCTCTGCTTAATGTATTTCTTAAGTTTAGGTTCCCTTCTTCTATCCTTGCTAGTTCTCTTTTACGATCTTCCGGAACCCTATGTCCTTTGTAGACCAATCGTTTGGATGCTCTGTTGAACATTTCCACATGTTCCAGATAATTTCCGATACCTGAGGCCATTCCTTTCATTGCGTATAATTTCGCGTCCGTATAATAACGGATCGTGAGAACCGCGCTGAGATGATCCAAATGATTATGAGTATAGAAGATATGTTTGATTTTATTCAGACTGAGCCCGATCTTTCTGAGAGCTCTTTGGAGCATCCCCAAATTGGCAAGATAGCCTGAATCTATAAGTGCAGGTTCGCCATCCGGAAGAATATAAATATTATTGGGCGCATAAAACGGTTGAGGGATCTCCGTTTTAAAAATTCCGTCTCCAATCTCCTTTACATCCGGAATTGAGTCATAGTGATGGATTTTCAAACTCGAATTCTCCCCTAACTAAATCGATTAGTTTAGTCCGTCTTCTAGGAAAATAATCGACTCCTTTCTCTGCAAGCTTCTAAATTTCCTTTTCGGATGTACTCGGAAAGAATTCGAATAGAGTCCAAATTCTCTTTTGCTTCTTCTTTCAATATTCGTTTGATATGTTTTGTTTCGAAAGAAGACAGTTTTCCGTCGAAGGAACACGCGATACATAATAATCTTAAGCAAGCTTTCCTTTCTTCTTTAGATAATTGGGAGACCAAACTTCCGAATGTATCCAGATCATCCAATGATCCGTTCTGAGAATTCAAACCGAATCCTTTGTGCATTTTGATCAGCATATATTCCAAGTTGGGATGAAATCTTTGTGTGAATACGACCGAATTCCCGACTGCAGCCAAAAATGCGACCTTTGCTTCTTTACTGAGTCTATCCGTATTCTTTAATATTTCGTCCGTAACTTCTTTTGCTATGATTCGAGAGAGTAGCCTAATCCTGAGTTCTTTTAAGATTAGATACATGACTACTCCGTCCCAGATCGCAGTGATAGGGGCCGCAATATAGTCCGCGTAGACTCTCAGAGAGTTTCTTGCTAAAATTTTTCTGAGTACGATCTTTGCGATCAGGTTGGAAAGTAATACCTTCGTCTTATAAAAGAACGTTCTTATAAGTAAACTTCTTTTGTCCGTGAGTCGTAACGGATCTATTCCTAATAGTTTTAGATCCGGGTCCGGGATTTCCAGGGCCATTCTGGAAAGTAAATTTGCGTTTCCGGTAACAAGATCCGGATCTTCTTCCAGTGGGATCCCGGAAAGTTTTGTGAGTTTATATGCGGCCCATAATCCTAATTTATAGAGTAGATAAAATTCTATTATGGTCCCGATGGCAAGCGCTGCTCCGGCATAACTCCACTTTTCTATAAACTCGGGAGAGAATGTTTCGGGAGACTCCGGAAAAAGTTTCTCCACTAAGATAATAAAATAAGTGGTCCAAAATCCGATCTGCAATCCCAAGAAGGAAGCCCAGTAAATAATCCGAGTACTTTTAGGAAAGAAGTCGGGACTTGGTCCCAGTGTTCTTTCCTCTTCTTTTTCTCCATTGACATAATTCCGGAGAACTTGGATGCCCCATTTTTCTAAAACACCCGGTTTATAATCGGAATAAGATTCGGCCCTTACATTCATCAGAAGGACGATCGAAAACCAAAATTAGAGCTACGTCAACTCAATGGCGGAACCTTTAGGAGGGTTTTCCGGTCTTATGGACCAACAGGTCGAGTTTTCGTTCCCAAGATTTCATTCTTGACCATGATTTTCCGAAGATAGATATTAGAATTATGGCGTTCTCCAAAACTTATATTTCCAAAATGTTCCCTGTATTAGTCGGCCTAATCGCCACGGTCGCAGTGCTCGTATCTTGTAATACGGGCGATACGAATAAAGTAGATCTTACGGTTACCGGAACAGACGGTTCCACATTCCCAATCCAGGGAGAGATCGATAAGGACAAAACATCCAATTGTGGAACAGCAACTCCTTATTCCAGTTCCGGCAGCGGAACGACAACCGGAACTACTACAAGCACAGGTTCCACTACGAACTTATTCACGATCAACTCCAGGATGTATTTTACTACGGGAGCATTCGTAACCTTGAAATTCGTTTATGATGCGACCCAAAACCAAGGAACAGTGGACGCTCAACAAGGTTTCTCTTTCTCCGGTCTTCCTGCTTTGGGAGTAGCGCCTGTGGTAGCAAACTACGGAAAAATTTTCTGGGGAGGAAGCGGAGTGCCTGTGGATACGGGAACTTCCAGCACCCAGGCTCTTTCCTATCTGACGGTTACTTTGGACCTAGTCGGTAATAAAGTAACAACCGGATCCGCAGGTCTTGCTTTGACTCAATGTTATACTACGGACTTTATCAATTGTACCTCTGCGACTTCTTCCAGTATGTGTTATACCCAAGACGGTTTAAAATGTTATAATACGAATACCGCAAGCGGTCCTACCGTTTCTATCAAAGGTGATATTAACTGTACAAGTAACGCTATCCCGTCCGGTTCATCTTCCACTACCGGTCAGTAATCGAAAGTTAAACGTAAGATAAAAAAAGCCGCAGACCAATGCGGCTTTTTTTGAGAAAGTTAAGAAGAACGATATCTGCTTCTTTCTGAAAGATTACACTTCCATCAATTTGCGGAATTGTTCTTCAACCAAAGCGCCTTCGCTGGACTCGGGATAGGATTTTAAGAAGTTTAACAGGCCTTCGACATCGGCAACAAATTCTTCATTTAAACTTTTTCGAATATTATATCTATTCAATAAGGATAGAATGACCAGATCGTCGTCCGAATTCCTTTCCTCCTTAGCAAACAAGGAATGAGCCAGTTTTTTGTCGTTTTTGTCCGCAATTTCCAATAGTTTTAGGATCGGATAAGTATATAAACCGTTTCGAAAATCTTTTAAAGGGATTTTTCCGGTTTGATCTCCGGCTTGGAAATAATCGATCGCATCATCCTGTTTTTGGAACAAAGAACCTAAGCGGATCCCGAACTCGTGTAGTTTTTTTCTGGTCTTCTTGGGAACTTCCGCCAATATCCCCGCCGCTTCCGATACCGCTCCGAATAAGGATGCGGTCTTTCCATAAACTACTTTATTATAGATATCTAATGTAATTTTGGGATTTTTTTCCCATTCCATTTGAATGAGTTCGCTTACGGAAAGATCTTTAATAACGGTTGTAAACAGATCCATAAGATCCGGAGACCCCAAACTATTGAGATGATCTATCCCGCATGCAAGAAGATAATCTCCGGCCAAGATAGAAGTTTTGTTCCCGAATTTGGAAGGAACACTAGGCATTCCCCTTCTGGTCTGGGCCTCGTCCACCACGTCGTCATGAAGAAGGCTCGCAGCATGGATAAGCTCCGCAATCGCACCCACATCGGAATATTTTTCTCCCTTATAGCCCAGGATCTTACAAAGGCAATAATGTAGAATAGGTCGGATCCTCTTTCCTCCGGAACGGATCGTATATTCTTTAATCTCGGCCAGAATTCGTAGATCTTCGTCTATGATATCTTTTAGTTTTTTATCGAACTTACGGACTAAGAGATCCTTCAATCCTTTTGCTTTCACGCGGGTTTCCTGTTACGACAGTATTTAGAAACGAATTTTCGGCTCAAGCAGTAAAGGACGCGAGGGGAGAAGTTCGGGACCAAATTATGGTCAAGGTTTCCATTTATTGTCCAGGGCGAGAAGATGACGGGAAAGGATCTTTTCCATATCCCTGTCTTCCTTTTTGCGGTAGATGTGGATGAGGTTACGGAACATTCTTTTAAGAATTGTCAAACTGCTCGCATGAGTGAAATATCTTTCGTGTGCCTGAAAACCGTTCGCTTTTAGGAAACGAATACAGGTAGAACGATCCAACATTACCCCGCCATGATAAGAATCTATATAGGTTTGGAATTCGGAAGATTCGAAATGTAAGAGAAAATGCAGAGGCATATTGACCCCGTATAAGGGGAGCTGCAATCTATGAGCCACTAATAGATAAATAACGGAAAGAGAGATCGGGATCCCTTTTTTGGAAGAGAATACTTTGTGAAGATACGAATTGTTCGGGTCCTCGTATTGGTCGTGATTTCCGCCGAAACCTTCTTCCTGGGAGAGTACTCTGGTTAAAAAATGCACCTTAACCTCGTCGGAAGCAAGGTCCTCGTTCAAATCCACCAGCTCTTCGACCCGGATAGCAATCTTGTCCAGATACGTCCTGAACTCTAGATAAGATAGATCCGAATCGATCACGGAAGAAAGAAGGAATACACCCTCTTCCAGATCGTCGTAATGATTCGGATGTCCCTTCTCCGCTAAGATAGAATAACGGTAACTGATCCTTTCCGAATGAACGGCAGCACTAACCGAACGAGCAAATACTCTAAGAGTCGGATCTTTGAGTTCGTCCGCAATATCTTGTATTCGAACCTGCCAAGGGATCATACTTGCGATCTCTTTTATGATCCTGGATTTATCCTGAAGAGAAGAAAACTCCAACTGATAAAACTTGTCCTCGATCTTATCCGGGGGAAAGGGAACTATACCGAAAGAAGAATCGGAGGATTGCATATCTATAAAATCCAATTTCAAAAACGAAAGTCAATTCGGATCTGAAAGATCCAAACAAAAAAAGGATGAGTACAATAAGTAAACTATGTCTTCCATCTTTTTCGAACGCACTTGTTTAAGTGATCGGAAAAATCGAATGAGACTTTTGTTATGCTAAGAGAAATATTCAGGTTAGAAAATTTCTTTCTCTAACCCGAGAGGATTAAGCGGTTACTTGCTCTAATTCTTCCAATGCTTTCTTTTCTTGCTCCGCATTTGGAGGAGTTCCATGCCATCCAGGATTATTTTCCATAAAGGAGACACCTTTGCCGAGTACGGTTTCGAAAAGAATAATCGTGGGAGAACCTTTATGGGACTTTGCTTTTTCAAAGGCGGTGATAATGGAGTCGATATTATGACCGTCCGCTTCTAAAACGTTCCAACCGAAAGCGGCAAACTTTTTGTTGAGAGGCTCCAGATTCATTACGTCTTTTGTGAATCCGTCGATCTGTATTCCGTTTTTATCCATAAAAGCGATCAGGTTATCGGTCTTATAATGGGCAGCCGATTGTGCCGCTTCCCAAGTCATTCCTTCTCCACATTCTCCGTCGGAAATACATGCATATACTTTGTAATCTTTTTTAGAAAGTCTCGCTCCTAAAGCGATCCCGACGGCAACGGAAAGTCCTTGGCCCAAGGACCCGGAGGAACTTTCGATCCCTTTTAAGTAGCGGGTGGAAGGATGTCCTTGTAGTTTGGAGTTTATGTTCCGAAAGGTAAGAAGTTCGGATTCGGGAAAAAATCCCGCTTGGGCCATAGCAGCATAACGTACTGCACATACGTGACCATTGGAAAGGATAAGCCTGTCTCTATCTTCCCAATCCGGATCGGAAGGTTTGTGATTTAGGACCTTTTTGTATAATACTGCGTAGATATCCGCAAGTCCCAGAGGACCTCCCGGGTGACCGGATTTAGCCGCAGTGACCATTTTGATCACGTTTTTGCGGATATTATTTGCGAATATTTTGATTTCTTTGGTGTCTTCCATGGTTGCAAAGGCTCCGTATTAATTCGAACGGAACAAAAACAGTCCCGATAGATAAACGAGTGTGTATAATGGTAGAAAAATAAAATGAAGCTTCCTATGGAATTCTTTTTTTCTAGTAAGTCCGGACCAACCCATGAGTAACATTAAGATCAAGGTAAAAGCCGCGACCGCCCTATGAATGTCTATGTATAGTCTATCTACAATTGCGATCAAACCTGCCTGCTCAATTCCTTCCGCCAAATACTTTAACCCGAGCAGGTAAACGGCGGTCCCCAAATTGAAAAGAATTCCACCTGAATTAAAAATACGATGAAGTCGATTGTTCCGAAAGCGAAACCAGTATCCCGTATAAAAAAAAAGGATAGAAAGAGTCATTCCGGTATTGATCAGAAAAAGAGGCATCTGTCCAAAAGACAATACTCGAAAGTAGGAGAAAATCCTTTTTAATCGATTGACCCGACAAAATGGTTTCGAAAACTGTCTCTGAACGCTGCCTTAGCTCAATTGGTAGAGCAGCTGATTTGTAATCAGCCGGTTGTGGGTTCGATTCCTATAGGCAGCTCGTTCATTTTCCGAATAAGATTGACCAGCCACCCTGAGCAAAAATAATGGCTCTCAACAACGGGTAGGTACTCAAGCGGTCAACGAGGGCAGACTGTAAATCTGCTGGCCCAGCCTTCGAAGGTTCGAATCCTTCCCTGCCCAGAAATTTCTCCCTTTCCATCAATACAAAATCCTAATATACAAAAAAGTCCGGAAGGATTCGAAGCTTGCGAGCGAAAGCGTTTGCAGCGATCCGTAGAGAGCGTAAGCAAACGCGTGCCGAGTCCATGGATGGACGAAGGCGCGAGCAAGACGCCGTGGAGCCCAGTCGAGCAGGACGCGAGACTGCGTAACGGCGAATCCTCAAAACTCTCACGATATTATACGATTTCGATGCTTGGAATGATCTGCTTTATCTCTTAGAATGTATCTCAAATGGAGGTTTTTATGATTCCCAATCTTGAGATTAAAGTAGGTGATAAAGTATATATTCCTGAGAGACGGATTCTTTTTGAAGTAATGGCATTAATAATTGTGCTCAGCTCTTCATTCTTTTTTTGAGCCATTTTTTTATAATACTCTTCCAACTTTGGATCCAAATAGATTGGAAAGTGAAGGTCTTTTAAATCACGAGAATAAGTCCCGGGTTTACCTTTTGAAAAATCGTATTCATCTCTCATATCATTTAATATCATTCGAGTCGTATTGGTTTTCCTCGAATTTTGTCGCCTTTCTGGCGGATACTATTCGAATCGATTCCTCTTCATTTTTAGATCTATCAACAAAAATAACGACCGTAATGTAATATTCATTATTTTTCCGAAAGCATTCTCTTATTTCTCCAACTGAATGATCTGGGTCTGGCAAATATATGGCCCGCGGATCGGTAAAAACGAGAGAGGCTTCTGTAAATGTATATCTTGAACAAAATATATTAGACAAATATAAAATACATCCCTTTCGTAATTCACCTTCCCTTGTTTTCTATACAATGGCCAGGCTCCGAGATTCAATATATTCTAGCACGCGACAGCGATCGCAGCGGAAATCCGGCAATGCGCCGTTTATGGCGCTTTGCTGATTGAAGCGTAGAGCGCGGCCCGAGCAAAGCGAGGGAGTCGCCCGAAGGATTCTTTACAAAACCTTAATTCTTGTTCCAAACAACGTACGAAGGTTTTACGGAAACCACAAAATATTTGTCTTTCAAGCGGATCTCAACGTAAGCACGATTTAGGATTTTACGATATACTATATATTCCAAATTCCAAGGACCGGGCTCGGAAGAAGGGCCCAAAAATTTCGGGGGCGCCGTTTCCCCATTCGATTCCGATTCAAATCCGTTTTTCCAGATCCATTTTATGGATAGAGGAAGATAAGCAGGATCCGCAAATGTGAAACTTGCTTCTTCCTCTTCTTCCGCCACGATGGAAAGTAATGTTTCCAAACTTCCCGGGGAAACTTCTTTGCAGAACTGGGGTTGGATCGATGGTGTTCCGAAAAATGGTCTGCGTATTACTTTACACAAATATTTTGCTCTGTCCGGAACAACTAAGTCCGCTTCTTTGTCGCGAGCATCCCAAAAAGGAAATTTATTTCTATTCTCGGGAGGGATGAGTTTATTTAGAATATCAGCCGATTCGGAATCTTCTTCCGAGTCGTCGTCTTTATCGGAAACTTTGGAACCGACTTGTTTTAAGAATAATTCGATCGCTTCTCTACCTCCCCCCTCGAGCGCATAAGCAAATACCGGATCGGGATTTTCTCTCATTAAAATTTTGAGAGCAGGCAAATAGGCCTGTATCCAATCCCAGTTACCTGACTGGCAGATCTTCTTCATTAAAATTTCGGATTCGTCTCCTGCGTTGAATGAATCTCCGATCATTGTGCAGGCCTCTTTTTTTCGGTCCATGATCAGCAGATTTTTTGCAGTCTCCCATTTTCCCCGTTTGGAAGAAGCGTATGTCCCGCTTGTCAGAAAATATCTTGTACTGGATTCGAATTTCCCGTTATGTCTGAGAAACTTCGCGTATAAGAATAGCAGATCCGATTTGGATTCGTTGCTTAATTCCTTGAATCGTCCGGAAAAAAACACTCTTCTATACGGTGTTCCTTTCCCGGATTGAATAGAAGATCCGACCCAAAGTGGAAGTGCCTCGTCTCTTGTCAGAACATCTTTCGAGAATAGATAAAAGAATACGTTATCCCATCCTTCAAAATCCCTTTGTTTCATTTTAAGAGAGTAACAAAGACGGATCAAAGAATGATTTTCTTTTTTGGACAATACTCTGTAAGGATCGGGAGGAGTCGGCTGGATCAACTCACCTGTTTCAGGATGGACCGTGGGTTCAGGAGGTTCCCAAACGAGAGTTTCCTTAGAACAGGAATTTATAACGGCCAATAAGGAGAACGGTGTAACTCCCAATCCATCCGAAAGTGTTTTTACAAGAGAAGACCATTCTCCCTTTTTGTTTTTCAGATTCCCTGCCCTAGTTTGATATTGGATGGCGGGTATATATTTGTTAAATTTTTCGTATAAAAAGTAGAGCCTGGAAGATGCAGTTTTTTTAAAGTCACCTGTGCCGGAAGAGCGGACGACTTCTTCGTATAACGGAATCGCGAATATGGGAGAAAGTTTTTCCAATTCATAAGCTTCTTCGTAGGAAACCGCGAAGCTTAAACTCGGGAGTAAAAAAAATATCAGAAAGAAAGAGGCCGTATTCTTTTTTTTAGAAAACATTCTTCAAAAGCTCCTGTTTTGCATCCGACTTATGGGTCAGAGGACAGGTTTCCGCAGGAAGATGAGATGGATGAAATAGTTCGCCGGTTTTTTTAGGACATTCCGGCCCAGGGAGTTTTCCCGATTCAGGACAGATTTCCATATTCACCGCTCGTTGCGAGTATTGGTATTTTTTTCTTTCTTCCTTATCACCCGATTCCGCAGAGTCGAATAGTTTTGCGATCGTTCCCCATAAAGGAGCTGCAATTGTTCCGCCTAACGCAGAACTTCCCATTCCGAAACCGGGAGAATCGTAACCTAACCAAACCGCCATAGAAATTCCAGGCCTTACCCCTACGAACCAAGCGTCTCTGTGATCGTTTGTGGTCCCCGTTTTTCCGGCAACTTCTCCCCTATAACCGGTATTGCGGACACCTGCGTGGTTTGCACTTCCATGCAATAGATCCACCATGATCTCTGCGGTAGGAGGCGAAATCGCTTTTCTTGTTTGCGGCCATTTCAAATTAAATTCGTCCTGGTCTTTTCTTTGGTAAACAACGTTACCCGCTCTATCGACTACTTTTTCGATCAAATGAGGCCGAACTATATTTCCATCGTTAGCGAAGGCTGAATAGGCGGAAGCCATTTCCAAAGGAGAAAGTTCCAAGGACCCCAATGCTAAAGAAAGATCCCGCCTGAATCTATTCTTTAATACTTTTTCTTCCGGAAAGAAAAACCTTTCAAATGCATTCGAGATCTCGCCTAATCCTAGTTTTTCGGCAATCTGGACCGCCGCGGTGTTTTTGGATTTAGCAAGCGCGACTCTGAGAGAAATATCACCGTCATATTGGTTCCCGATATTTTCAGGCATCCAATTCGAGACGGAGTTTTTATAGATCAAAGGTGCATCTAAGATACGTGTCGCGGGATTAGCGATCCCGGAATCGATCGCTTCCGAATAAAGGATCGGCTTGATCGTTGATCCTGTCTGTCTATACATTCCGGTAGCTCTTGGGAATTGGTTATCCGATTTGAATTCCGTTCCCCCGTGTAATAGAAGAACGTCTCCGGATTGAGGATCCACTGCAACGATTGCAGCCTGTAGTCCGCTGTCTCCGCCCGTAACGAATCGATCCGTATCTATGAATAATTCCAACGCGGGAGAAAGTTCGGCGACTAAATTTCGGAATGGGTTTACATCCGCATTTTTACCGTTCTCCGTGAGTCGATTTCGTCTAACTTGTCCGCTCTTTAAAAGATTCTCCACATGAGTTTTGACAACTTTCTGCAATTCAGCTTGGACCGGCTGAGAGATCGTGGTATAAACTGAAAATCCTCCGCTTTCATATATATTCGTATCCGGATACATTGTCTGGAGGAATTTTCTGACATGTTCGGTCACATAAGGAGAATCATCCTTACGATTTCCATACACTGTCTCCCCGGGAGAACGTGTGTTAAATGCCTGATAGATGTCTTGGATCGTAGGCCTTAGATCTTCCTTTAATGCGCCGTCATTCTCTAGAGATCGTAAGATCGCCTCTACTCTGCCGGAAGAAAGATCAGGATTTTTTAATGGAGAAAAACGATTAGGAGCGGATGCCAAAGACGCCAGGACGATCATCTCCGCCACATTCAAGTCTTTCGGCTTTTTTCCGAAATAAAATTCCGAAGCACTCGCAAACCCGAAAGCCCCATGTCCCAGATACACATTATTCATATAATGTAATAGGATCTTTTCCTTATCTAAGGAAGATTCGAGCGCATAAGCAAGCTGGGCCTCTTTCAACTTTCTTCCCAAACTTTTTTCGCGGTCGTTCAGAAGGATTCGAGCCAACTGCTGTGTAATTGTGGAAGCACCTTGTTTAAATCGAAGACTGATTATATTTACGAAGAACGCACGGAGCACGGAAGAATAATGTATCCCTCCATGGGAGAAAAAGCTACGATCCTCCACAAGGAGTACCATTTTTTTCAGATTTTCGGGATAAGCTTCCCATTCCAAATTGCTGGTCTTTTTGCCGAAAATTTCGGAGACCTTCCTACCGTCCCGATCGTATATGATAGTGGGTTGATGAATATAAAAAATACTTAATAGACCCGGGACTTCCGCTTCCCTTTGAATAACCCCCATCCAGAAAAAGATCAGGAACACCAATGCCAAGGGTAAAGGAATTAGAATGAGCCAAATATTCGGACGGAACTTTGGAAATTGGAACCTTCTCCCCTTTTCCAATAGTCTTTCGGACAAAGTTTTGATCGGACGATGGAAGGGTGTTGGTGATTCCGCTTCGGTTCTGACTTTCTGGAACCAAGGGCGATCTTCCGAGGGATCTTTGGACCAAAACTTTTTCCAAGTTTCCCATTTGGATTGTAGACCTTCTATGATCCTCAAAAACGGAGATTCTTGCGGAACTTCTTTTTGAATAGGACGAACGATAGGTCGTTCCCTTTCCTGATATGTTGGAGCTCCAACAGAGGGGACCGGCATATCGTCTTTGGGAGTTTGTTTTTCTTCTAAGGTTTCAGGTGGAGAAGATACGTATTTAACCAAAGCCTTTTGGCCGCATCGATAACAAGTGAGTTTAAAAACAGTCCCTGTAGGAACTCCTTCGGGAAGCCTGGAAACGGTTCCACAAGAAAGGCATTCGAACTTAGTTTCTGTAAGAGTGCGGACCTTGGTTTCCAACATCTCTATTAATGTCGGAGAGATCCGTGTACCCTACAAGCAAGAAAGTGTTTATGGCACGGGTTTTCTTTCGGTGATTACCAGAAAATCCGCCAATTTCCAATCCTCTTCCTGAAAACTTTTGCCTTCCTCCGAAGGAAAAATACTGACGGTTAAAACATTCAGGCCCATTTGTTTCAGCCTATATGTCAGCCCTAAACTTCGATCAGAATGAAATCTTCCGTTCACATGTACAATCTTTCTTTTTAATAAAAAATATGCCTCTGCTATAGAATCCGACATAGAAGCATCCCAAACATATTGTGCATCTATAAATTTTTGTTTATCGGGAGAAAAACCGGTAGATGTATGCTCTGCGATCATTGCCGAGAGAAGTTCTTCGTATTCTTTTTGTCTGAATAAATTATAAGTATATCTCGGCGGAAGAAAAGGAGTTCTGATCTTATATAAAGATTCCAAACCTTGGTGAGATACAAGGTTTACGTATTTTCTCGGAGCGTTAGCCGCAAGGACAGGAAGTTTATTTTCTTTCGCAAAAGATACCATCGGATGATAATCCGTTTGGTAATTCGGCCAAAATTTTCCGGAACTCAAAAATCCCTTTTCAGTAATCTCCCCTTTACAATATTCATCTACGGATCTCTGTTGATCCTTCTCCAACATTTCCAAAGAAAGAAGTGTAGAATATGTAGAGGCCAATTTTTGGAAAGCCTCCAATTTCCATACATGTCCGACCTTATCGTTATGCTCTTCTCCGAAAATGATGACATCCGCGTCTTTCGCCTTTTCGATGATAGACGAAAGATCCACCTTGGTCTTACTTTTTGTTTCATAGATCTCGGGAGCAAAAGATTGGGAAAATATAAAAGAAGGGAATAAAAGAAGGGACCAGAAAATACGAACTGACATGAAACTAATTTGTAAATCCGGAAAAAAAAGAAAAGAACTTAAATACGCATTAGAAGCTTGTAAATCGATCGACAAAGACACATACGATTAGATCTTTCTACCTGCTTATGCCGAGGTGAAGATGAATACGGAAACTGTTACAATCAAAACGGCTCATGGAGAAATGCAAACATTCGTGGCTTATCCGGATTCTTCTCCTTCTCCCTGTGTTTTGGTATTACAAGAGGCATTCGGTGTAAACGATCATATCAAAGATGTCGCAGTCCGATTTTCAAAGGAAGGTTATCTTGCTGTCGCTCCCGAACTTTATTATAGGACCGCTCCTCCAGGATTTGCGGGAAGTTACGAAGATTTTATGGCATTAAAACCTCATTTCAGCCAACTAACGCCTGAAAATCTAGAATCAGATCTGAGCGCTGTCCTGGATTGGATCAAATCAAATCCAAAAAGTATTCCGGATAGGATCGCGAGCATCGGTTATTGTCTGGGTGGATGGGTTTCCTTTTTTGCAAATTCGATATATAAATTCAGAGCGGCTGTTTCGTATTACGGATCCAGGATCGTCCAAACTTCCGAAGAATATTCCCCCAAACAGAACGCCCCATTACTTTTAGTATGGGCGGGAAAGGATAGAAGTGTAAAACAAAATCAAATAGCCGCGATCTCCGAATTACTAAAAAGCTCCGGAAAAAATTATGTGGAGTTGGTCTTTTCTGAAGCAGAGCATGGGTTCTTTTGTGACGCAAGAGCGGCTTATCATAAAACTTCAGCCGCTCAAGCCTGGGCGATCACATTAGCTTTTTTGAAAGAACATTTGTAGGAACTTCAACAACAGGACTCTATTTTAGATTTTTCTCGATTTCCTCGGTGACCTCTTTGCTATCCGGTTCGGTTCCGGAACGGAATCTTGCCACAATTCTGCCCGCAGGAGAGATCAGGAATTTTTCAAAATTCCATTTTACATCACCCGGATCCGGAGCATTAGAAGTGAGGTATGCATACAAAGGATGTTGGTCTTCTCCCTTCACTGAAATTTTGGACATCATATCGAAGGTTGCACCTTTTTTCAGTCTGCAGAATTGTTCTATCTCTTCGTTACTGCCCGGTTCTTGAGATAGAAAATTATTCGCAGGAAACCCTACGATCTCGAAGCCCTTCTCTTTATATTTTTTGTATACCTTTTCCAAATTTTCGTATTGGTAGGTATACCCGCATTTAGAAGCCACGTTTACGATGAGTAAGGTTTTACCTTTATATTTGGAAAGTGCCACATCCTTTCCTTTGATATCTTTTACCGTAAAATCATAGACGGCCTTAGGAGCGGAAAATAGAGAAGAGGTAAAGATCATTATGGAAAGTAAAATCAAAACGGATTTGAAAGCCATAGTGGAATCATATCCAAGTCCCGGAAACAGGTCCATCCGTTTCCGGGATATTCGTTTGGTCTGAAACCGGTTTTTTTACGGGAGTTGTTTTATTGCAAAACGAACTCTCTGGAAGTCCCGGTAAATTTTTTGTAGGTCCAGAAAATTCCCCAGAACTGTTTCGCTAAACCGTTGTATACAATCCTGTAAGTGCCAGCCGGTTGGTTGCGGATCAACCAAGTGATCGTAACTTCGGAAGTAGCGGAAAGATCTCCGCCGGTCCTTGCCCAATCATAAGCGGTGTATGGATTGTTATCATTTGCGACGGTCAACCATGAACTTCCGTTCTTCCTTTGGATTTCCAAATAAGAGTAAGTATTCGGATCATAAAAAGAAGAAAGAGTTCCATCCAGCTTTTTGTCTTGGACAACTCTTGGATGTGAACCTTGGAATTTAACCGTTACGGCATCCTTGCTTTTGTTGTAAGAAGAATTTGTATCCGCCAGGACTTTTCCAAAATCTCCTCCATCATTCACAACACCGTTTTTGGATAACCAAGTTTGTATAAACTGTTGATTGGAAAGATCAGGAGGATTCGGCCCTGCAGCCGTAGGGCGATTCGCCACTATATCCTTCGCGATCCTATCGAATTCCTGGATCAGTGCCGCGTTCGCCCATGGTCCATAAGCGCTAAATCCTCCTTCGAAATTCTGAGCGGAATATTCTTCCCGAGTAGTTAAATACTGAGCATAAGCATTTGCCATCGCTCCTACAACTACGTTGGAGATTCCCCCCGGAGCAAGAGTAGCGGTTAACTTAGCTTTCAACCTTCTTCCTGCATTCGTAGTTACCTCGAAAGGAGAAGCCACAATCGCAGTGTTGCCTATCGTAATCACTTGTAACGGAAGGACTACCGGAACAAAAGGCACCTGAGGATTCGGGAACCAGAAATTATCCACTTCTCCCACAGGAAGAAGTGTGAACTTTTCCTTATCACACTCCTCATACTCTGCAGAGCCCAAAGCCAATTGAGCGATGGGCCAAAGATATCCCAAGATCTGGGCGGCACCGCTTAAATTAGTTAAAGAATAATTCTTTTTAACCCAAGCTCCATTTTCAAAAACGAAATCGTTCCGAATTTCACCTTCTCTTGCGAAATCTACAGGTGCACCTTCTTCATCTCCGGCCAAAAATCCACCGCCGACAGTAGCCACGCAGGTCGTATTTCCTGAGTTCGTATCCCAAGGCATGGAGAAGGTCCCGATATAGGAAGGATCTACGGCAACTTTATTATTCCAAACGACGTGAGAATGTCTGTATCCGATATTTCCCGTTATCGTTGATGTAGCTGCATTATACAATTCTAAAGCTCTATTTCCCTGTTTAGTACCATGAACGATAGGATTTTCCAAAGGATCCAGGCTTGGATCCATCTCATTCGGCCTTAAGAAAGGTTTCGTAATATCGCTCGGATCAGGAGAATTCGGGCTCACATCTCCCATGGGACCTTGAGGAAATGCGGCCACAAAATTCCCACCAAACGTATTTTCTACCAGATAAGAAGCATAACCCTTATTATCTCCATGAGCTCTACGATTCGTAATTCCAAGAGAAGTTCCGTGAACGGCAAACCAGTTCAATAAACCGATGGGAGAACCGTCTGTTCCTTCGAAACGAAGTAAACTCATTGTCTCGTTTATATTCGTAGGGTAATTGGTCTTATCTAGATTCCAGTTATACGCGGCAATAGATCTGTTATTCGCAAAATTGGAAAGATTTCCCGCTATAAATTTGATCCTTGCCTCTCTTCTCTGATTATAAGCCGCCTTAATAGAATCCACGATACCGTTTACTACGATATTATAGTGAACCTTATCAAAACCGATCACTCCGTTGAATAGATTGAATAAGGTGTACCAAGAAATATTAGAAGGGGCGGCATGTGTGTGGGTCGCAAACAAAAGAACATTATCATTATTGAATTCAGATCCGTAACCGTCGGCCTGTAACTTTTTAACGACCCCCATCTTTACACTTTGGTACATATGGATCATATCGTTGGTAACTATGGCAACTCGCCCTCCACCGGGACGTTCTATCACGAAGGCTCTAGCATAAAGCCTCATTGCTAAACCCGACATCTCGTCTCCCGGACTATTATATCCAGTGCTCGATTGTACGAAAGGTCCCGTTATATCGGACTTTGCAGCACCTACTAAGAATACATCCGCAGGCGTGGAAGTGGGTAAAGCAAGACTGTTTAAAATCGGATTTGAACCCTCTGGCTTAGCTCGATCCGAAAAAACTGCCTGTTCCAATAATGTGTCTTCTTCCGATCTAGGATCACAACCGATCGTGATGAGGATAAGCGCCAATGCTAAGGTCAAAAAATCCGAATGTTTGTTTTTCATTTCCTTCGCCTCCATAGTCCAACAAAATGGCGTAACCGAAATTTAAGGAAGGTCAAATTATTTTTGAAAAATATGTAAGTAAATACATACGTTCGAAAAAACATTATAAATTTTTAATTTATTTCGAACGGGATATATACTTGTTTGAAAATTTTATAATTGAAATATAAGTGATCGGTGCGTCATTGTAAGTGAGGCCGGAAAATTGTCCGGCCTACAGCGGTAATTAACCCGGAATAAACCCTCATACATTCCTTACCTGGGCAGTTTCGGATCTTCCGAAAAGGAAATTCTATTTTTTTGCTATAAACCAATCAAAACTGAAACTCGCCACATTCGATTGAGTTTCATCAAAGAGTTCCACACCAACTGTAAGTCCCGCTCTTCCCTTCTTTTCGAGTTGGGCCATAAACGCGGACCATTCCTCTTCGTGAATCACTCCTCTGGATATAACTCTACCTTGCGCAGGCTTTTTATACTTTACTTCCGATTTACGCACCACCGGAATAATTTCGAAAGGAAGGGAAGCCACTTTGGAAAGTAAATATTCCCCTCCACTCCCTTCCGCAAGTGCGAATAATGCTGCAGCGTGTCCGGAACCTACATGGTTTTTATAGATCGGTTTGTCTTCCATTACCAAGAGAGCATCTTCTCCCTGTTTAGGTCTGGAAAGCTGGATATGTACATTGAAGGGTATGGACAAAACGTCGAATTTCTCTGTCATACAGCTAGTTAGAAATTTCGTTCGTTTTATATCAAACCGAAAAGAAAGTGTATGATCGATTTATTCGTAGATTCGTTTGTAAAACGAACTTTCAGGTCTATTCCATATCCAACATTTTCATCTGGTATTGTAGTTTTCCTCTGGAAATTTTCAAAAGCCTAGCGGCCTCCGATTTATTCCCTTTACATTTCTGTAATGCCGTTTCTATCAGTCTTCTGGAATACATGGAAACCAAAGGTTCGAACCCTGCTGCATACGATCCGTTTGCAATGGGAATTTCCCCAATTTCTTCTTTTTGGGAATTTTTCAGTTCCAATAACTCGGGAGGAAGATCCGAAATTTTGATATGATCTCCTTTTAGATCGGCAAGAGTCCGGATAATACAATTTTCCAATTCTCGTATATTCCCCGACCAAGGAAATTCCAAAAAAAGATCCATAACTTCTTCGCTAATATTGGGTTTGTCCATCTCCATTTGTTTGGAATAATGTTCCACGAATCGATTCGCAAGAAACGGGATATCGGATCTTCTTTCTCTTAAAGGTGGGATCCCGATCTCGAATACGTTGATCCTATAATACAAATCCTCTCTAAAAGTTCCTTTTGCGACCATAGATCTAAGATTTCTGTGAGTAGCAAAGATCGCTCTACATTCCGCCTTAAGTTCGGAACGCCCACCCACTTGTTTGTATTTACGTTCTTGCAATAATCTTAATATTTTAGGCTGGATCTCTATAGGCATCTCGCCCACTTCGTCGAAAAATAAAGTACCGCCGTTAGCTTCGGCTACCAAGCCAGCGTAATCGGATTTTGCGTCGGTAAATGCTCCTTTTACATAACCGAAAATCTGGCTTTCCCAAAGGTTTGCCGGAACGGCGGCGCAGTTGATCGGAACGAATGGACTGTCTTTTCCTCTTCCTAATTCATGGAGAAGACCCGCAATTATCTCCTTTCCGGTGCCGGTCTCCCCGGTAATCAATACAGGTTGTTCTCTTCCGGAAATTCTTTCAACTCGGTCCACAACCGCCTGCATACTCCTAGAAGCATATATTAAGGTTTTATTAGATAACACCCTCTCCTGAGGGACGGCGTCATAGATAGAATCCCTCTCTAAAATGGTCCTTTCTAAGTTGGACGTATATTGTTGAAGCTCCTGCCTGGCTTCGCGAATAGAGCGGACCATTGCATTAAATGCCTGGGTCAAGAGACCGATCTCGTCCTTATTACGCACTTCTACTTCGACGGAAAGTTCTCCTCCTTCTACTCGATCCAAACCTTTTAATAAGGCAAACAACGGATTTAAGATGGAGATCTTCATAAAGATCAAAAATCCGAAGATCAATACACAAAGACCTATAAATAAACGGATCGCCCAATCTAGAACGTATCCGTGAACAAAACTTCTATAGGAAGAATACTCCAATCCCATTTCGACATTATTTATGAAATTCTGATATACAATCAGGGGTTTTCCGGACGAAGCCAAAACGAAAGAGCGAAGTCCCGGAACTGCGAGGCTTAGATCGGATTTGGAAACATTTTCCCCTAATTTAGAAAGAAAAACGGAATCCTTAGGCGGAGAGGATAATTTTGCATTTTGTAGCACGTTCGTTTGGATGCTGTCGTATTCGTTCTCAATCGCCTTGCTTAACCCGCCAGACATTACCTGAGTCACGGACAATGCCATCGCGAGTACTATCGTCAGGATCCGAACCGTAAGCGAAGTTCTATGTCCGCCATAACTAACGAAAAAGATATGGAATATGAAAAATCCGGAGATCACGGATATGGCCAATGCGTTTACGAATACTTCTGCACTTACTTGACCGAGCCTGAATAAGGTAAGATAGATCGTCGGTATCAAAAAATTCAGGAAAAAGGAACCGAGTATTCCCGCAAGAGCGATCCTTTTCTGGTCCTTATTCTTTAAGATCTGTACGATCGCTATGGCGATCACACTCAGGGTTAAGAATAAAGAGAATATAGCCACAACTCTTCCCGGAAAGGTAGCGCTAAGATCCCAATATTGTCCGTTAAATCTGAACGTTTTAACGGAATCCTTTGTCTGCCATACGAACCAAAGGGAGATTAAAGCCGCAATCCCCAATTGTATCTTAAACAGATAAGAGGATACCTTAGGAAAAATCGCTGATGGAAATTTAAGAAAAAATCTTTGGAAAAATACTGCGGCAAATAATGCGGCGGAAACCGTGATCCATCTATGTAATGCACCTCTTGGATCCGTTTCTACGGAAGCATATACACAAGCAGAATATAAAAAGACCAAACATAAGAACGAGAGCATCAACTCCCTTATGCCGGAGATCTTATTTTTTACGCTTAGACAGTATACCACTCCTAAGATACATAGAAGTACTGCGATCAAAAAAGAAAGGGTCAGGAATTGGAGATACATGAAATAAAAGCGGAGTTTAAAAAGACCATTCCAAAACGGAAGGTCAAGCGACATTTCGATTTTCTTGAATCACGTTTCGAAACGCCGCTTAAGTGATAATTCTAACGTTTTCCTTTCCGATTAAAATATTCTTCCAGTCTTTCTTTTATATTCTCTCTGATATCCAAATAGAAGAGCCCGTAATCGGAGATATGATAATTTTTTTTGTTTCCTCTTCTGGATTCGTAGTTCGGATTAGAAGGTAGATCCACCCAAAGCATTTCTCCTTCACATTTCGTTCTAACATAAGCCTTATCCAAACCCGAAAATTGGATACCAACCCCGCCCTTATGTTCTTCTTTAGGAGTTTCGGAACTGTTCGGAGTCCAGTTCACTGGATTGACACAAACCCCTCCCACATACCTTTCCGGTGGAAGTGCAAAATCGGAAAGTTGGGACCCCCATTTTTTGGAATTCCAGCTGATATAACATCCTAGATCTTTTGAGTTCTTGCATACTTTTAAATTCTTAAACTCGGAAGAATGTACTGCCCAACCAGGAAGATATGCCGCCACAAAGTTCGGGACTTTTTTCTGATCCAAATATTCCTTTAATACATGAATAAGCATCATGGAACCTTGGCTATGGCCTGCGATAAAAAACGGTCTTCCTTGGTTATAATGTTTTAGATAATGATCAAAAGCGGAAAGTACATCCTTTTTTGCTATCTCAAATGCCTTCTCTCCGCTTCCGGAATCATCGATAAAGGAGTATAACGCTGCTTGTCTATATCTTGGTGCATAGACTTTTGCCGATTCATTAAAAACGGAGGCCTGCATTTTTAAGGGAGAAAGTCCATAAACGATCAGGCTAGTTCCGATCTCCGCATTCCAGCCATCCGCCTTAATAAAAGTTGTAGGATGGACAAAGAATACGTCCGCCTTTGCCACATTTTGTCCATCTTTCCAACCTGTAATTGCCGGAACCTCGTCGGGATCATCTTTCAGCTCAGGAAGGGCAGCCCAAGATTCATTTTTAGAATAATCGGGAGAAGTCGGAACATTCTCCGAAGCAAAAGGACCGGAAGGTTTGATCAGATATAGAAAGATCGAAGTACAGTTTGAAAATAAAAATCCCCAAACTAGTAAAAAAGAATATAAGAAAAGTCTCATGCGCTAGAAGTCCTCCTCTTTCCCTTTGATTTTTTTGGGAAAGATTACAGGGGATAGAAAGCAATATCCGTACCGAGCGGAGAAGGTTCGAAACTTGTAGATCCTCCGATATAACGGCGATTCCATTGGTTTGGCGGAATAGAAATCGATTGAAATCAATCAATTGTCTATTTTCGGCGATTGAAAATGATCAATGGAATTTTGTTAGAATAACTATTCCGTGAATACATTCAAAATATTGAATCCATTTTGTAGAACAAACGGTATGCAAAACATTTTTTCCGTTAGGCACAGGTCTTGCTTTAGGAAGCATACCGGTCCGAATGAATTCGGCCCGGGGAGGAAAAAATGCTGAAGAGAATCACAATGTTAATGCCTCTACTCATCGGTGCTCTGCTATTTGCCGGAGCCGGAGAAGTGGATGCTGCTCGTTGTAAAACAACAGGTTTCTTGATTAAGACGACTAGTTGTTCTTACTCTACAAAAAAAATCCAAGCTAGACCGGGGATATTTAGGGACGTCAGATACCAAGTACCCGAAGGAACTGCACCTGCGGGAGGATGGCCTGTCGTAGTTATGTACCAAGGATCTTTCTTTACCGTACAGTTTTCCCGTACACAAGGAGCGCCGTTCGGAGGGTATTACGAAGTAAAAGTCATCGAGAAAATGTTAGATAACGGATTCGCAGTAATCGCTCCGGATGCGGGATTGGATCTTTTCTGGGAAACCAACCTGCCTACAATCTACGAACTTACGGCAGATTATATTTTCTTAAATAATCTATTTGCTGCGATCCGTAACGGCAGTTTTGGACCTATCAATCCGAATAAAAAATTCGCAACCGGTATTTCTAGCGGCGGGTACAACACTAGCCGTATGGCTGTATCTTTTCCGGGAGAATTTAAAGCATTAGCGATCCAATCCGGTTCTTATGCAACTTGCAGCGGACCGCTTTGTATCGTTCCAACTCTTCCTTCCAATCATCCGCCTACATACTTTGTACACGGATTCTTGGATGCTGTTGTTCCTTGGTGGACCATGGATTTGTATTATGACAAGTTGAGGTCCCAAGGAATTCCTACGGATAGATATACCGATTATCTGGCAGGACACGAATGGGTGTCCGCATCCGCAGGAAAAATATATTCATGGTTTAACCAATACCGTTAAGTAAATTCCAATTCGAATCCGGTGTTCCCCGCCGGATTCTTTTTTTAGGAAGGATACATGAAACCTAGATCCAAATTTCGATTTCTGATCTTCTTATTTCTTTTTACGGCGATAATATTCTGCTTTTATTTTCTATCCTCCGGATCTGATCCGGAAGGACCCGCTGCCTCTAAGACCCACCTGTCAGAACAAGAACCTTTTAGCTTTGCCGAAATGTCCACCGGATCTATTCATTTAGAAGAAACTTCCGATCTGGATCCTGATAAAAATTCGAATGACTCTTTCATATTAGTCGAATTAGTAGGTTTTCCCTTTTTGTCCAAGACAAAAGAGATTTTTGAAAATTTGGGAGAGAACATATTCCGTCCCGATCCGGATCTGACGGAAAAAGCAAAAGTATTCCAGGAGAAATTGGAATATCTGGATAATAAACGATCTTTTACGGGCCTAAATACTTTCGAAGAAGAAGAATATATCCTTTTGCAGTTGAGAAAAAAAAAGGACCTGCGAGAGATCCTGAACATAACATTCGAAAAGCTTAAAGAAGAGCTTTCTGAGACCCGGAGAAAGGAATTCCAAACGGAACTGGAATCTTTGGATCTATCGATCTCCGAACTTTCTAAAAAGATCGGAAACCATTAGTCTTATTTACGCATTAGGTCGATCCTTCGGATCTGCCTTTATATTTTCTATTTTCCTATCCGACGTTATCCTTTTAGAATGTAGTAGTGAATACCGGTCCAATGGCCCAGGATCGGTTAAAACTGAGCAGGATCTCAGGTTCAGCATAAGAATAATTCGCCATGATCCCCATATTCGGATGTACGAATAACATCAAGGTAGCGGAAACATTCCAAGCTGCTTGGGAAAAATTCCTTCTCGCATTGATCGTAAGGCTTATGAACTTTTTATAATCCATAAAGAAAACGATCCCGGCACTTCTTGCTTGTCTGGAAATCTGGGTCATCGAGTCCACTGTACTTACCGAACCTACTCCTTGGTAATACCAAGCATCCAGCATTCCATTAGGGTCCGTAGGATAACCGTTCACGTTGTTTTGTACGGTTCCGGCAGTGGTCCTTACGTTAATATGATATTCATTTCCCGCATATTGAAAGTATGGCGTGATATACCAACTTTGGATCGGTAACTTGATACGAAGTCCTGCTTTGCCCACATTGGAACTATATCCGTCGTCCGCATCTATCGTAGGAAAGGATTCATAGAGTCCATTGCCCACAGTAGTGCCTATAACATTACGCGCCTTATAATAAGCTCCGAAAGCGGCGTATCCGACACCTACCATCGGTTGGACGAAACGACTTATATTCATATAATAGTCCAAGCTGCTAGAATAAACGTTACCTCCTGCGTTTCCTTCCGCAGTATTCACCCCGATCGGAGGATTTCTAAGAGGAGCAAAATTCACATCTACTCTTGCATAGGAAGCCTGAAAGACCAAGGAGTCGCTTAAGAGCATGAACTGTAACCCTTTCTGAGGACCTATTCCTTCTACTCCCAGATCCATTGCTCCGTTTTGTGTAAGACCGCTCGCTCTGCCTAAGGAAGGAATTTCTCTTTGACCGGAACTTGGGTTTACGTAGTTGAACGGAAGTTTCGTTTGTAATTGTAAGTCAAATTGCCCTGCAAAAGCCCCTAATAATATTCTCCATTTGTCCTTCGGCGGTTCCGCAGTTTCCTTTTCTTCTGCAGAGATCGGCAAAACCATAAGTGGAAGAAATAGTAAAAGAATCAGTCCTTTCACTAAATTCCCTTTCCATCCGTATCGCATTAATATTCTCCTCGGTTTTTATACGAGTCTCCTAAATTCGTTTCGAAGTAATCAGGAGACTAACCTCCTTAAGCAGTTTTCGTGCCAGAAAGAAATTTATCAAACTTCCGGATGAAACGTGCGGAAAACAAAAGGATACAACATTCTGATGGGCAACTGATTAAAATCGATCGACCGTTCTTTGCCATACTGATTGAAAACAATCGATGTTTTGGGTTCCAAAACGATTGGAACAAATTAAATGCGAAATCGAAGCAAGATACGATGGATCTCCAAAGTACAAATTCAAACTAAGATTGGCACGCTTCCTGCTATATGTCTTCGGGGGCTTTATGAGCTTACAGCTGACATTTTTTTCTTTCGGGTCTTTGATCGTTTGTATTTTCACCGCGGTACTCGCAAGTTTTTTAGCCGCAATCAAAAACAGATCCAAGTCCAGTTCTTATTTGGCTGGGGCATTTTTTTTATTATCAGTCCACGCGTTCGCATTTGTGATCGCTTATAGTATCGATTCCCCCATAGCTGCCTATCATCGATGGCTGATCTTGGCCGTCATTCCCGCATTTTCCTGTATGGGGCAGTTCTTTTTCTTCTACCCGATTACTGTAAAAGAAAAATTCGCGTTTCGGTTCTTAATCACGCAATTATTCGTTTGGATAACCTTTTCCATATATTATGTTTTCTGCACATTTAAAAAAGAACCCGTATTTGATTTTTCGGAACAGATCTGGACTTTCCCCCTTCCGTTAGAGAACAAGATCTTAGGAGTTTTGGTTTTAGTTTATGCTTTCCTAATGATATTAACGGGAATATGGAGAAGTTGGACTGCCTCTAAGGAATCCAATCGTTTTACCGGGTTATTCGTTCTATTCTTCTCTCTTTTAATATTCCCTCCCGTGATCGCAAACGGAATGAGCCGGGCAGGATTAATCTCCAGAACGGACTTCCTGACCGTTTATACATTCTTTATGATCCCGGGAAGTTTTGTGATCCTAGTCCTTTACATCAATACTACTTCGGATCAGACTCGTTTTCTAAACAGGATCACCGGGATTTGTTTGGGAACATTCTTACTCATTCTATATTGGATAGGACTCGCATCCGTTTCCAGACAAGAAGATACATTCGATCTAAGTAAATTACGAGAAGCGGAGAATTCGATTCTTATTCGGAAGAATGTTCCGGACTCTAAGCCGCATACAAGAACTCCGACGAATCAGAATTCAATCTCCGCTGCGGATGTAGGGATTCCAACAAATAGAAATCCAAACTCCAGTCTGAGTGTAGGAATTCCAACAGATCAGGATTTCCGCAAAAGTTTCTTAAGACAATCCTCAGGATATTACGACTCCATCTTTCCGTCGGAAGCAGAACGTTATTTCATCGAAGATAGTAAAGTGGGATCAAGATCCGTATTATACAAATTTTCTCTCGAAGATCAAAATCATAAATACGAAGTAACATTTCCGTACGAAGAATATAGAAACTTTCTTCACGTAACTATCAGACCTTACTTTGCAATTTTATTCATCACTGTACTCGTCGTACTTTTCGGGTTTAGGCTCTTCTTTAGAGGTGCGATCTGGAATCCTCTCAAAAATTTATTAATAGGGATCGGAAAAGTAAACCAAGGAGATCTAAATACTAAGCTACAAGTTCGTATCCAAGATGAGATCGGTTTTCTTACGGACTCTTTTAATGGAATGGTAAGCTCCATTCGAGAAGCAAGAACTGCCCTCTCCGTATATGCGGACACATTGGAAGACCAGGTAAAAGACAGAACTTCCAGGCTTACTCAATTATTGGAACAACAACAAGGGGATTATTTTTTAACATCCCTTCTTTTAAAACCGTTCGGAATAGAGACCATCCGGAACGGGAGCGTTTTCGTTGAATCGTTTACTCGCCAGAAAAAACAATTCGTATTCAAGGAACATAACCACGAGATCGGCGGAGATCTTTGTATGTCGGCGAGCCTCAAGATCGGAGGAGCAAATTGTACCGTGTTCATGAACGCGGACGCAATGGGAAAATCGATCCAAGGTGCAGGAGGTGCAATCGTTTTAGGTTCCGTATTCGGTTCCATCTTAAATAGGACAAGGTTATTCGAAGATAAAACGATAGAGTTTACTCCACAACGCTGGTTGAGATCCACTTTTTTAGAACTTTCTAAAGTGTTTGAAATTTTCGAAGGAAGTATGCTCGTCACCGCCATCCTCGGCGTCATAGAAGAGGCTACAGGCAAAACATATTTAGTAAACGCGGAGCATCCTTCTCCCATTTTATACAGAAACGGAAAAGCAAGTCTGATCCCGACCAAACATTTTTTCAATCGGATCGGATTACCTTTCGATCCATCTTCCATATTTACGGTCCAGTCATTTCAGTTGAAACCGGGTGATTCTTTGTTCATAGGTTCTGACGGTAAAGACGATCTGATTGTAGGTATCCGAGAAGATGGAAGCAAAGAGATCAATGAAAACCAAGAAGCTTTCCTTTCCAGGATAGAAGAAGCGAAAGGAGATCTACACAAGATCTACCAAGATATGGAGGAATATCTTACGGACGATATTTCCTTTTTAAAGATAGAATATTCGTTTTCCAAAGAGCCGATTAAAACGAACGGCCAACCCGCAAGACTCGTAACAAAAGAAACGAATTAAAACAATAAGGAGAAAAAAAATGCAAAGTGGATTTTTATTGGAGATAGTGCTTCCGATCTCACTTTTTATAATTATGTTCGGGATGGGGCTATCTTTGACGCTCAAAGATTTCGAAAGAGTGGCTCTATTCCCTAAGGCAGTATTGGTGGGACTTTTAGCCCAACTTTTGCTACTACCGCTTTTAGGATTTATGGTTGCAACCATGTTCCATCTGGAACCGTTGTTGGCTGTGGGATTAATGGTCTTATCCTGTTGCCCATCCGGCCCGACTTCAAATATGTATTCGTATTTGTTTAAAGGAGATGTAGCTTTATCGGTAACATTAACCGCTCTGATTAGCGTGATCAAACCATTCACTCTTCCTTTTTTGACGTACTACTCGATGGTATATTTTATGGGGGAAGGAAAAACGATAGAACTTCCAATACTCAAAACAATCCTCCAACTTTTTATCATCACTGTGCTTCCAGTCGGGATCGGAATGGTTGTAAAAAATTATTCCCCAAAATTTGCGACTGCTTGCGAAAAACCGGTAAAAGTTTTTTCGATGATCATTTTATTTGCAATCATTGCAGGCTTAGTGAAACAGAACTGGGAAAAAATGTGGGGATTTTTTGCTCAAAGTGGCGTCGCTGCTTTGACTATGAATTGTATTTGTATCAGTCTCGGATTTTTACTGGGCTTACTTTTACGTTTAAGTAGGACCCAAGCGGTAACGATCGCTTTTGAATTAGGCATCCAAAATGGGACTACAGCACTTTTAGTGACAGGGACCATTTTACAAGTCCCTACAATGACGGTGGTCCCGATTACTTATAGTTTGCTCATGTTTGTAACTGCATTAGTATTCGGACTATTCATCTTAAAGAATAGAAGATCCATTTTGGACCAACCATCTTTAGAAAGAGCAAGTTAAACCTTAAACATAAAAAACCCCGAAGAAGTCTCCTTCCTCGGGGTCTTAATACGATTTAAGAGGTTAAAAATTAACCTTCGAATCTTTCGATGAGCATTGCTCCTGCAATTCCACCGTGAGCACAAGCAGTGATAACCACTTTTTTTGCCTTAGGATCTTCTTGCAGGTCCATGATCGCGTTATTCACCAAACGGATACCGGTAGCTCCGAAAGGGTGACCGATCGCGATAGATCCACCGTTAGGGTTGATCTTCTTCTCGTCGAATTTTTGCTCCCATTTCCAACCGGTATCTTTTTCGATCTGAACAAGAGCCGCTACTGCAGTTGCCGCAAACGCTTCATGAATCTCAACGTAGTCTACGTCTTCGATCTTAACTCCGGTGTCCGTAAGAAGTGATTCGGTTGCATAAGCTTGTCCGATCCCCATCAAGTTGGGATCCACACCTTTCATTTTCCATCCGGAAAGTACCGCTTCGATCTTTAATCCGAGAGCTTTCGCTTTTTCTACCGTAGTTAAGATAACACCAGCTGCTCCATCGGAACGAGGGCTCGCATTGAAGATGGAAACGGTTGGCCCGTGAGATTTTTCAAGATATTTGGAATACTTGGTTTTGAACTCGTCGAATTTCATCTGAGGGTTGTCGAAAAGAAGCATTGCTCTTCCCATACGGCTTGGGTTTTCAACAAGTCCTTCACGAAGTCCGACTGCCTCATCGATAGTAAGCTCGGTTCCGTCTTCGTCTTTCATCGGGATGATGAATGGAGCGTATTTTCCTGCTTTAGAAGCTTCTAATGCTCTTTTGAAAGATTCGAAAGCGAGTTTGTCGGTGATCTCACGAGAAAGTTCGTAGTTCTGAGCAAGGATCTCAGCAGTTACTTGCATTCCGTAGGAAGTTTCACCGTCGCCAAGTCCGTCTTCCAGAGTGTCTCTAAGTTCCACACCTTCAGGAAGGTTATCAGGAAGAAGTTTTTTCAGTTTGTCCAAAGATCCCGCTTTCTTGTTCAATCTTGCGTTTTTCACAACGAAAGGCATAGAAGTTTGAGACTCTTCTCCGATTACTAGGAAAAGTTCTCCTTCTCCAAGAATGATACGGCGAGCCGCTTCGGAAAGAGCTTCGATACCGGATACGCAGTTATTGGAAACTGTGATCGAAGGAACTTCGTCCCTAAGTCCGATCAAGTTTGCGATCACTCGCGCGGAGTTCGGAGCATTAGAGAATCCTTCTCCAACTACGATCCCGTCGATTTGATCTTTTTTAACGCCACTCTTTGCAATGATGTCTTCAGCCACTATACGACCTAAGTGATGGCCAGGATAGGGTCCTAAAGCTTTCGCAATTTGAGCGAAGGGAGTTCTTCTTGGCGTACAAATCGCCAATTTTTTATCGAGTTTCATTGTCTTTCTCCAGACCTTTTATTTGGTACGTTCATTAAAATAAGATAATATTTCATTTGGGGCCTCCTTCAGGGAACTCGGTGACTCTCGCGAATATTTTCAGCAGATCATCTCCGGGTTTTTTAGGCCTGGACTTGCTTACGGAAACTACGAGCAGATCGTCCATGGATTCCGCTAATATCTCTCCTGTTTCGGAGTCGCTGACCTCTTGTCTCATTCGGCTCCAGATCTTATCAAAACTATGGATCCAAGTTTGCACTTTTGCCCTTCTGCCAGCGGCAAGAGGTTTACGATAACGGATCTTCCCACCCATATAGAAAAGTGTGGTGTCCATTGCGACCAGATCTTCCAGGCTCAGTCCACATTCTGCGGTAAAATTCCAACGACCTTCTTCCAATAGTCTCCAATAGTGAGAAGGGTTATAGTCACCGAATGGATTTCTTTCACAGTAAAATAGATCTCTTTCCGCAAGTGTCCGTTCGCAAGATCCGGAAAAAGAAGGTACGGATTCGAAAGAAGAGATTAGCTCCTCGGAAGGATCTTGGGCAGCGATGAGTTGGAAAGGTTTTCCATCCTTCTCCGTTCTTGCTAATGTTCTGATCTCTGCCGCCACTTTTCCGTTTGGATCCAAAACTTCTTGGGAGAAGGCCAATAGGCCATCCTGTCCGGAGCGATAACTAGTGCGTATGGATAATTCCGTGTTTTCCATTTGTTGGGCAAGAAAACGAATATCCGCCCCAACGGTTTGTAATCGAACCGATTCTTCGAGCATTCTTTTCCAAGAATAACCCGCTTCTTCTAAGATACGATACCTATCCCCTAAACAAGAATCCTCATAAGTCCTACTAGTTGTATGTCTTTGTGTATCTAGATCCGAAAATCTGGTTCTGACTTGTTCTTTTTCCGTAACAGACATTTTGAACCGTCCTGACACTAGCTTAGACCCCGGGGAAATCGGGGCAATAAAAAAAATACAGAACGTTCGTTCTGTATTTTTATACGTTAAACCCAAATTCTATTGACGAAACGAGGTTTTTAGGGCAATACTGAAAAAATAACGTATTTAAGCACATGACCGCTCAGAGAAAAAAAAGAGATTCCGGGGCCAGTGTCCGCGAAAGAATTCTGGATACTGCGACAGATCTTTTCTATAAACAGGGATTTTCCAATACCGGAATGAGACAGATTATCCAAGAATCCGGCTCAGTGGCTGCGAGTCTTTACGATCATTTTCCTTCTAAAAAGGAACTAGGGATCGCCTACCTCGCTCGCCAGGAAGAAAAGACTCTTTCAGATCTAGCCTCTCTCATGGAAAGATATCCAGAGGTCCAAGAATTTTTAAGAGCCTGGGTGATCTTGAAAGAAAGACAGATCCGTCATCATGAATTTTTCGGAGATCCATTTGCAGGTTTTGCAAATCAAGTGATGGATGCCGATCCGGAATATACGGAATTTCTAAAAGGTATCGCTGAAAAATGGACTAAGATGATCCGAGATTATCTCAGCCGCGCGGTTGCCTCCGGTCAATTTTCCAGAAGCATGGATATTCAATATGTCTCCAGAAGAGTGTTGATGGCGTATCATGGTTCCATCACTCTTTGGAGAATGACTAAAGATCTACGTTATATCCGAGAAATGGAAGACAGTCTTCGTGAGATTTTCGAAGATTATATAGCTAAATAAGCCTCTATCCTATAACAAATCATCCAATTTGGATATTTTTTCAAAAGAAAATGTCCGAAAGACAAAAAAATCATGGTATAGTTACCTAAATGATAGGGAACAAAACCTTTTCCAAATTGTTTCGCCATTTAAGGGTGCTTTTCCCGTTTTGGGCATTCCTCCTTCTATTTACTCTGCAATGTTCTCTTTTAAATTTAGATTTTTTAGAAGATGACTCAAATAAAGGAGGATGGAATCCTCTCTGCCTTGCAAATGCACAACTTATTTTAGCAGCCTGCCCCGACTGCGAATTGAATCTTGAAGTCGATGCGGTCAGTTTCCTTCTGCATACCAACGTTTCCATGCAGCATCCGAATTATAATAACTCCGGAGAGATTTTACCGTTTCCCCAGCCTTGGAGTTCGAATTCTTCCGAAAAAGTGTATATGGAAATTCCGAAAGAGATCGGCACTATGGTACTTAGCGAAGGATTTGTTTTTGAATATACGGATTCCAGTTCTAATGTGTACGAAAATTTCGACGACAATTTTCAATTACAACAAGCTTATACGGATGGGGATATAGATGGAGTAGATGGTCCGATGACAGGAACTATTTCCGGTCAATTAAGGAACAAATCCAATTTTTCGGATACTGTGAACGTGACCGGATCGATCCGAAATTACAATTTCCAATTTAATTGGGCTAGCTGTACAAACGGAATCTGATCCTATAAATTTCAAATTTCCTGCATTTTTCCGCTGGAAATAAATAATTATTACTTAACTCTTCACCTCGCATGAAAGAGAAACCAGGTCTTTTCAAAAGGCTCCGCTACCATTTCGATAATTTTATGTCTAGAGGCGGAGGCTCCGTCTTCGCGGCGCTAATGACCCTATTCTTAGGAGCATTCGTATTCTTATCTTTAATACGAATACTGGGTGCACTCTTGTTTCCGGATGAATCCATTAAAGAATCTGGTGATTTTTTATGGAGAGTGTTCTTACAAATCTCCGATGCAGGAGCGGTTGCAGAAGACGGAGAATCCAACTGGTTCAATAAATTCGTAGGAATACTAAGCGTATTTTCCGGTTTAGTCTTATTCTCCAGCTTAGTCGCATTTATCACGAACCAATTCGACCAAAAAATCCAAGAACTCAGAAAAGGTAAAAGTGATGTCCTAGAATCGGATCATACATTGATTTTAGGATTCGGGATACGAACGATTGAAATATTAAAAGAATTGATAGAGGCTAACTCTTCCGAATCGGGAAAAGCGGCTGTAGTACTCGCCGACCGAGACAAGGAGGAAATGGATGATTTTCTTTCCGAAAATCTCGAAGATACTAAGACCACAAAAATTATCACCAGGTCAGGACTTCCTTCTCATCTTCATTCATTAAAAAAAGTAAATGCGTCAAAAGCGAAAAGTATCATCATACTAAATCCTGCAGGTTCAGAAGAATCGGAAGAAGGTAAATCCGTAGGAGATGCGAAAGTTTTAAAATCCATCATGGCTCTTGTAGCTTTAAGTGGAGAGTTCGGTCTTCCTCCCGTCGTAGCAGAACTCCATGGATTAGAAAATCGGAATATTGCGTCGGATCTTTCCGAATCCATACAGGTCATGGACGAAAGAAGTATTCTTTCCAAATTACTTGTCCAAACATCCAGGACTTCCGGTCTTGCGATCGTGTATTCCAATTTAGTCGGTTTTGAAGGAAATGAGATCTATTTTTATAAACCTAAGAACGGTTGGAGAGGTTTAAACTATTCCGAAATTTCATTTAGATTTAAGGAATCGGTTCCGTTAGGTTTTAGAAAGATCAGCGGGGAAATCGTTTTAAATCCCGATCCGCAATATCTTCCGGAGAATGAAGAGGATGCGATCATTCTTGCCGAAGACGACTCTAAGATCAAATTCGATGATAAACCTGTGATCGTTACTGCAGCTCTATCTTATCCGAATACCAGTTTATCAAGGCCGATCGACAAACAACTGATCATCGGATGGAATTCCAAAAGTAAAATTATCGTGGACGAATATGCAAAATTCTCTTCTCCGGATTCCCAAATAGATCTTCTGATAAACGAATCCAACGAAGAGATTAAGACAACGCTTGCAAAACTGAAAACTAAATATCCCCAGATCAAACTCAGATCGTTGGTAGCAAACCTTTCCCAAGAAGGTATTTTGGAAAAACTTTCTCCGGAACAGTATGATTCCGTAATATTCTTAGCGGAAGAGAAGGAGAATATCGAGGAAGTGGACGCCAGGACAATTTCTCTATTGTTAAGGTTTCGCCAATACTTTAAGAAAAAACAACTATCTGGAGGCAAAAAAGCCGAGACACAACTTATCACCGAGATCATGAATTCGGAAAATACGGAATTAGTTTTGGAAACCGGAGTGAAAGACTTTCTGATCTCCAATCAATTCGTTTCCAAGATGATGGCTCAGGTTTCCCAAGAACCCGATGTTATGAGGGTTTATGAAAGTTTATTCGATCCGGAAGGAAGCGAGATCTATCTTAAACCTGCCTACTTATATTTCGAGGATTTTCCTAAACGTGTAAATTTTGCGGATTGTATGTACGCAGCACAACAAAGAAAAGAGACATGTTTTGGGATTAGGATCGTTTCGGAGGAAACGGACGAATCCAAGGGTTACGGAGTATATTTGATCCCGGATAAGTCAGAATATTTTTCGCTACATGAATCCGACTCTTTGATCGTTTTATCGGAAGACCAGTCTTAGTTCATTTCGCCTCTTCTTTAATAATACGGGAGAAACACGGTGAGGTTAAAAAATTTTCAGATCATAGTTTATACTCTTATTTTCGTCTCCCCAATTCTTACGCAAGGCCAAGCGCCTAAAGTGGATTTAGCATATAACTCGGATATTCCCAAGTTCATTTTATCGAGCCGGAAAACCGCTCCGTCCAATTGGGAAGAATTTGATAAATTCCACTTTCCGAACGGGCGAGAATTTGTATTAAAAATCCCGAATAAAGCAGGATATTATACCGGCCCTGACGGCGGAACGGTGTATCAATGGAGTCCTGGATTTTACAAATGGGATCTGAAAGATGGCACAAGCTTTCTCCAAAGATCCGCTGATGAATGGGCATTGGAAAAAGAAGGAGTTAAGATCTATTCTTATCCTAAAAAATGCCCGAGCTGCCAATCCGAAAAAATCCTGATCTATCCGGACAATTCACAGATCAGAGCTTCTTTCTATGAAGTATCCGGCAAATTGGAGTATTTATATGAGAATCCAGCTGAGAACAAATTCTTTCGATTTACCAAACCTGGACGATACGGAAATATTTCCGAAGAGAAAGATCGTTTTCTTTTCGAGTTCGAACCTAAAAATTCTCTTTTTGTTCATGCGTTTACCGAATCCAAAACCACTCCGGATTTTTTCAAAAAAGCGGAAAGTGATTTCGATCTGAAACCGTCATCCAGGATCCTGGTAGCTTTTTTTCAGGATACGAAGTCCTTCAGAGAATTCAATAATTTAGCCGGGATCGCTTGCAGCGGTGGTAGAGGCGGAATTTACGGGATCAGTTTTTGTGATCCGAGTCCCGAAAAGGATATGATCGTGGAAGATCCGGATCCTGAGGTCAAAAGGTATCAACATTCGACCCAACCCTCCTATATGGTGTATCATGAAATCACTCATCATATGCAGCAGATCAGATGTGGCGCAATCCGAACCGGAAAAATCCAACCGCCTATCGCTCAGCCTGCTTGGCTTGTAGAAGGTCATGCAGAATTTATTGCCCATTTCGGTTGGCCTAAACACAAAGGTACAAAGTATAGAGAATATTACGAAAATTTTATTCTAAAGAAGAGCAAGTTACAACTGGAAAGATCAGATCCTTATCTAGCAGGATTTCTGGCAATGGATTTTATTTCTCATAAGTATGGGAATTCAAAAATCAGGGATCTTTGGGATAAAACTTGCGAGGGAGAAAGTATCGATTCCGCATTAAGATCCGTGCTCAATTCGAATGTTTCCAAATTACAGTCGGATCTGCTGAGCTATTTGGGATCCGAAACGAAAGATCTTCCTGCGAAATTTTTAGAATGGGAAATTATCGGAACAATTACTTTACCTTTTGCTTTTTCGGAAGCTTCTTCTTTTAAAACGGAAGAACTTGCGGAGTTGATAAACATTACTGATCCTTCCTCCATTCCTGATATTAGAATTCCTTTTTCTTTGAAGGTAGAATCGCTGAAAGGTAAGGTAGAAGGTGTATTCCAATCTCCGAGAAAGGAAAGAGTATATCTTTTTAAGAATGGTACGTATCGTTTGGAAACTCCTAAATACCAGGTGAATGTATTCCCGGATGGGACCACAAGTTTTACTTCCGAAAAAAATTCGATTACTGTTTGGGGGACTGGAACAAGGAAATGGGACTCCGGCGGTAAATCTCTTACGTATTTTCCGCCGAAACTATAAAGAAGTTTAACGTTTCTTCTTAGGTTTTACTTTTTTAGGGGAAGACTTGGCCGTTTTCTTTTTAGCAGGACTTGTTTTTTTAGCCGCTTGCTTTTTAGGAGAAGTTTTTTTGGAAGGAGCGGATGCAACAGACTCCTTCTTAATATCTTCCTTGGCGACCGGTTTTTGTTTGATGGGAAGCGGATCCTTCTTCTCTTCCGAAGTCACTAAGGAACCTAGACACTCTATTCCAAGAGGTCCTAAATATAAGTTCAGATGTCCGTATTCCGGGATCTCAACATCGTCAAAATGGCCAAGGGTTGCGCTTTCCCAAGGACGGACGATACCTTCTCCCTTCGTAAATACGGCTTGTACATTATGAAATTTTGAATAAGTTTCCACTACTTCCTTCACTAATTTAGAACCGGGCATCATTTGCCAGGTACAAGGAAAGATAGGAGCAAGGTAAGCCATATAAGTTCCGTGCATAGGCGACCCTACCACGAAAATTTTTCGAACCCTGTCTCTTCCTTTATAACTTAAACCGGCGGCGATCAGTCCTCCCATGGAATGACAGATCAAATAACAATCTTTGATATTTTTCTCTATTAGGAAATTTTCGAGTATCTTACTTTTTTTGCGGATGTTTCCCGTCTGGAATCCCAGTGGAACCACATACACCGGATGTCCAAGAGAGATTAGATGTTTACGCATCGCAGCCCAAGTCAGACCTCTTCCTAAAAATCCGGAAACACATACGATAGGTCTTTTGTAACCTTCGGTATGATCCGGAAGTTCTATAAAGATCCCCAGGATATGACAGAAAAAATAATATATATGGTGATAGATCTCGGCTAAATGTTGTACGATTACGGGACGGATATTCCCTTTTTCGGGAAGGTAAGTAAGATGGTCTCTCTTCATTCGGTTTCTACCGCGGGCGAAAATCCCGCCCTAGGGTAGAATCCATTCTCAGCCCCGAGGCGCAAACAGAATTTTATGTCCTTCCACTCTATAGAAAGTGAAAGAATGTCATTTGGTATTAGCCTCGTATTCCGCAAAAAAATCGCATAATTCTTTATGAGAATACTGATGATTCGCATAAGTAAAACTGCCTGAATTCTTTATTTCAAGTGCAGCTTGACGAATGAGATGAAAACAGGCTCGTGCAAGACTTCCGCCTATACTAATTCTCCGAACCCCAAGAGATCTTAATTCCTCGACAGTAAGTTGGTTATGACTTAAACCCATGACTACATTTAGAGGACCGTTGATAGAACGTACTAATGTGCCTATCGTTTGAGGATCTCCTATCCCGGGTATAAAAAGACAGTCTGCTCCCGCTTCTTTATATGAATTACAACGAGCGATCGCTTCTTCCATGGCGTTGGGATGATTCGTTAAGAAGGCATCCGTTCTTGCAGTGAGAGTAAATGGAACACCGCTTTGATCCGCAGTCTTTCGGATCGCATGAATTCTTTCCGTGGCAAGTTTGACATCCAACAAAGGAGAAGAAGGATCGCCGCTCAGGTCTTCTATATTACACCCAACCACTCCGATACCGATCGCTTGTTTTACCGTTTCAGCGACTTGCGAAGGCTGGATCCCGTAACCTCCTTCCAGATCCGCGCTTACCGGAATTCCGACGGAGTCCACGATAGATTTTACTTCTGAAAGCATGTCTTCTTTACTCATAATCTGGTGATCGGGTAGCCCGGCCGCAAAAGCGATACCTGCACTCGTAGTCCCGATCGCGGAATATCCCGCCCCCGCCAACATACGAGCGCTACCCGCATCCCAAGCGTTAGGCATCACAAAGATATCCTTTGAATGTAGGTTTCGGAATATTTCGCCTAATCTGTTTTGTACGGGAGTCATACTTTCCTTTGAATATTAATCTTTTTTAAATTTTAAAGATGCTGAATTGATACAGTATCTAAGCCCGGTAGGCTCCGGGCCATCGGGGAAAACATGCCCTAAATGCCCTCCACATCTGGAGCAGAGCACTTCCGTCCGTGTCATTCCATGACTTGTATCCGTTTCGGATAGGACGGACTTGTCCGCAGCAGGTTTATAAAAAGAAGGCCAGCCGCTTCCCGATTCGTATTTAGTATCTGAGCTGAATAACTCGGCGCCACACGCAGCGCAAAGGTATTTTCCTTTTTCCTTATTATAATAATATTCTCCGGTAAACGCTCTCTCTGTCCCTTTCTCTCTAATGATCCGGTATTGTTCCGGACTTAGGACTTTTTTCCATTCTTCTTCCGACTTCTGGACTTCGTACTTCATCTTACCCCCTTTCTTTTCTTTTGGAGCTCCTACGGATTCGGAACATCCCAATAGAAAGTTTCCCAATAAAAATATAAAACCGATCCATAATCCGAGTCGACCCATAGTTTCTATCCCTCACCGGAAACTTCGAATTTCCAATGAAAAAGGTTACTTTATAAGTTAAATTATTGTATTGCTCGAGTTGTAAAGTGTAAACAATATTCCAAACACCTGTTCGGTTCTCCTCCTTTGTTCGCATTACAAACCAAAGTCTATATTCTAAAAAAGAAGTAATCAGGTAATACTTGACACGAGCTTAAGAAAGCAGTACACCTAAAGACCTCTAAGCGACAGGGAGAATACAAATGATTCAGGGAAACTATTTCCAGGATAACACCGACTTACAAACTCATTTTGATAATCTTATAGATTGGAAAGAGATTGTAGCGGCATACGAAGGCGACTTCCATGACGCCGCCAAATATAAAGAGACTAACGACGAAAGATATGCATATGCACCTTCTAAT